>CAXSEK010000366.1:0-3790 GCA_964235625.1 uncultured Acetobacteraceae bacterium | reverse complement strand
GGCTCGCGGGCCGCGACCGGTTCGGGGCGGGGGCGGCGCTCGCGCGGCGGGCGGATCGCCTCGGGTGTCGCCTCGGCCGCGATGGGGGCGACCGGCTCGGCACGCGGGCTGCGGCTGCGGCGTGGCTCGGGCTTCTCGCCGCGCTCGGCGACCGGCTTCCGCTCGCGGGCCGGCTTGGCCTCGGTGCGGGGCGATGCGGCACCGGCACGCAGGCGGCCCCGGCGGCGGCGGCCATCGCCCTCGGCCCAGGCCACCGGGTCCAGCCCGTCCACGGCCAAGCGCGGGATTTCGGTGCCGATCAGCTTCTCGATCGCCTCCACCGCGAGCCGGTCATCCGGGCTCGCCAGGGTGAACGCGTGCCCGACGAGCCCGGCGCGGCCCGTGCGCCCAATGCGGTGCACGTAGTCCTCGGCATGATGCGGCACGTCGAAATTGAACACATGGGAAAGTCCGCTGATGTCCACCCCGCGCGCCGCCACGTCGCTGCACACCAGCAGGCGCAACTCGTTGGCCTTGAACCGCGCCATCGTCGCCGTCCGCTCGGACTGCGAAAGGTCGCCGTGCAAAGCCCCCACGTCGAAGCCGTGCTTCCTGAGCGACTTGTGGAGGATGTCCACCTCGGTCTTGCGGTTGCAGAAGATCAGCGCGTTCTGCACCTCCTCTGAGCGGATCAGCCGGCGCAGCGCCTCGCGCTTGTCGGTCTCCGCCACCAGGGCCAGGCCGGCCACGATCGTGGTCGCGACCGACGCGGGCCGTGAGACGGTGATCAGTTTCGGGTTCTGCAGGAAGGCGTCCGACAGCCGCTTGATCTCGGGGGCCATGGTGGCCGAGAAAAACAGCGTCTGCCGGGTGCGCGGCAGCATGGCGACGATGCGTTCGACGTCGGGGATGAAGCCCATGTCGAGCATGCGGTCCGCCTCGTCGATCACCAGGATGCGGGTGTCGGTCATCAACAGGCCGCCGCGCTCGAACAGGTCGATTAGGCGGCCCGGCGTCGCGATCAGCACGTCGACACCCTTCATCAGGGCGTCCTTCTGGTCATTCAT
Source organism: uncultured Acetobacteraceae bacterium (assembly GCA_964235625.1). GTDB lineage: Bacteria > Pseudomonadota > Alphaproteobacteria > Acetobacterales > Acetobacteraceae > LMUY01. The sequence continues at coordinate 2,744 of CAXSEK010000366.1, read as the reverse complement.
GCTCTCGCCGCCGATCAGCAGCGCGTGCGTGAGCTTCAGATTCTTGCCGTATTGGACGAAGTTCTCCGCCACCTGCAACGCCAGCTCGCGGGTCGGCTCCAGGATCAGCGAGCGGGGCATGCGGGCGCGGGCCCGGCTGCCGGCCAGGATCTCCATCAGCGGCAGGGTGAAGGAGGCGGTCTTGCCGGTGCCGGTCTGCGCCACGCCCAGCACGTCACGGCCGATCAGCACGACGGGGATCGCCTGCTCCTGGATCGGCGTCGGGTGCATGTAGCCCATGTCGCTGATGGCTTGCAGGATCGGCTCGGACAGGCCGAGGTCGGCGAACACGGCGCGGGGCGGCTCGGGCTCGTCCTGGATCAGGCCCGCGGCGCCGCCGCCGACATGCATCGACGGGCCTTCCTCCATGGCGGCGTCCTCGTCGCCCGGCTCGCTCTCATCCACCTCGGCGGATGCATCTCCCGGGGCCGCGTCCAAGGCAGCGTCCGACATGGCTGCCCCCGCCGCCGGCTCGACCGCGGCTGAAGTCTCCAGCGCATGAAGCGGCGCCACCGCAGTTTGGGCGGCCTCCTCCCCGGGTGCCACGTCCGGCGCGGCCGGTTCGATCGCAGCGAGCTTCGGCTCGGCCTGGAGCGGCTCGGAAGAGATGCCGCCATCCTGCTCGGACAGGGTGCTGTGGTCCGCCGAAGCGGTTGTCATTTCGGTCAACAAGTGGTTCCGGTCGCCTGCAAGTGTTGCCGGCCTCTAAGTGCACCGACAGAAAGCGCCATTGCGGCGCGGGCGCGCAGTTTGGCGCCTCAACGCGGGATATCTTGCCGTGGGCCACGAAAGTCAAGGAATTAGCGTAAGACAATGGTGCAACAGTACGCGCAGGCGAGCGTAGTTGCGACGGCCTCGAAAGCGCACAGACACATGCTACCCACCGACGCACCCCTTCCGATCGAAGACTACGGCCTGATCGGAGATTGCAACACCACGGCGCTGGTCGGCCGGAACGGCTCGATCGACTGGTTGTGCTGGCCGCGGTTCGACAGTGCCGCCTGCTTCGCGGCGCTGCTGGGCACCGCGGAGCACGGCCGCTGGCTGATCGCGCCCGCCCACGCGGAGTTCACGGTCGAGCGCCGCTATCGTGACCACGGGATGGTGCTGGAGACGGTGTTCACCACGCCCGGCGGTAGCGCCGCGTTGATCGATTTCATGGTGCCGGAAGCGGACAACTCCACCGTGGTACGGATTATCGAGGGCCGGTCCGGCCAGGTCGACTTCGCCATGGACCTGGCGCTGCGGTTCGATTACGGCGCGGCCATCCCGTGGGTCACCCGGCAGGAGGAGCGACACGCACTGCGCGCCATCGCCGGGCCGGAAATGACGATCCTGCGCACGGCGATCGAGCTGCACGGCAAGGATCTGCGCACGGTCGCTAGGTTCCGCGTGGCGCCGGGCGAGCGCGTGCCGTTCGTGCTGAGCCACGGCCCGTCGCACTTGCCCATGCCGCCGGCGATCGACGCGAACGCCGCGCTGGCGGCGACCGAGACCTACTGGTCCGACTGGTCCAGCCGGGGCACCTACCGGGGCCGCTATGCGCGCGAGGTGGGGATCTCCCTGCGCGTGCTGAAGGCGCTGACCTACCACCCGACGGGCGGGATCGCGGCGGCGGCAACCACGTCCCTGCCCGAGCAACTCGGCGGGTCGCGCAACTGGGACTACCGCTATTGCTGGCTACGGGACGCGACGCTGACACTGTTCTCGCTGATGAACGCCGGCTACTACGAGGAAGCCGGCTCGTGGCGGGATTGGCTGCACCGCAGCATCGCCGGCAGCCCGAGCCAGATCCAGATCATGTACGGCATCTCCGGCGAGCGCCGGCTGGCGGAGTGGGAAGTAAGCTGGCTGCCCGGCTACCAGGGTGCTGCCCCGGTGCGGATCGGCAACGCCGCTTCCCAGCAACTGCAGATCGACGTGTTCGGCGAAGTAACCGAAGCGCTGCACCAGGCCCGCAACGGCAACCTGGCCGACCCGATGCAGAGCTGGACCCTGCAATGCGGCATCATCGAGCATCTGGAGACGATCTGGCACCAGCCAGACGAGGGCATCTGGGAGACGCGGGGCGGCCGCAAGCACTTCACCTACTCCAAGGTGATGGCCTGGGTCGCGTTCGACCGCATGATCAAGGACGCCGAGACCCATAAGCTGCCCGGCCCGGTCGAGCACTGGACCGAGGTGCGCGATCAAATTAAGGCCGAGGTCATCGAACGTGGCTTCCACAAGGGCAAGAACAGCTTCGTGCAGCACTTCGACAGCGACGAGTTGGATGCCAGCCTGTTGCTGATCCCGCTGGTGGGCTTCCTGCCGCACGACGACCCGCGGGTGCGTGGCACGACGGCGGCGATCGAGACCGAGCTGCTGCAGGATGACTTCGTGCTGCGGTACAGCACATCTGACAGCAAGGACGGACTGCCGCCGGGTGAGGGCGCGTTCCTCGCCTGCTCGTTCTGGCTGGTGGACAACTGGCACATGCAGGACCGCAAGGCCGATGCCAAGGCGCTGTTCGAGCGGCTGCTCGCATTGCGCAACGACCTCGGGTTGCTGAGCGAGGAATACGATCCGAAGGCCAAGCGCATGACCGGCAACTTCCCGCAGGCGTTCAGCCACACGGCGCTGATTGCAAGCGCCATGAACCTGGGCTCGGCGGGCTTGGCCCAAGAACGAGAGGCCGAGCCGGCCGAGGCGTGATGCTGCGGACC
>CAXSEK010000365.1:0-3809 GCA_964235625.1 uncultured Acetobacteraceae bacterium | reverse complement strand
GTCACCGTGACCATCGCGATCCTGGCGCCGCCGGCCCGGCCGGACCTGCTGGAGCAGACCCTGGCCTCGCTGCTTGCACAGACCTCGCCGCATTGGGAGGCGCTGATTGTCACCGACGGTCCGCCGCCGCCGGCCGCAGACCGCCGCATCCGCCACATCGCCGCCCCCCGCAGCAACGCGCTCGCCAGGGCGGCGGCGGAGGCGACCGGGCGCCTGGTTGGCTTCATCGAGGCCAGCGACCTGCTCGCCCCGCAGGCGGTCGAAGCCGCCTCCCGCCAGGCCGCCGCCAACCCAGGCCTGCGCCTGCTCTACACCGACGAGGACGCCATCGCTGGGGACGGCACCCGCTCGGCTGCCATGCTGAAGCCGGGCTGGAGCCCAGACCTGATACTGAGCGGCGACGTGCTCGGCCAGTTGGTCCTGTTCGACACGCGGCAGGCCGCGGCACTGCTCGCGACACCCGCGGAGTCCGGCGCGTTTGCGCTGCTGGACCTCGCCCTGCGGCTGACTGCCGATGCCACGCCGTCCGAGGTGGTGCACCAGCCCGGCATCCTGTTCCACCGGGGCCGCGGGCAGACCGGACGGCCCGCCCCGTTCCCACGCACCCGCGCCAGCAACGGCGTCCCGCAGCTGGACGCCGTGATCGACCGCTTCCTGGCCTACCACCGCCCCGGCCTGCAGCGCGGCAGCCGGCAGGTGGGCAGCCGCATCTGGCCCAGCATCACCGCCACCTTGCCCGGCCCAGCGCCACGCGTCTCCGTCATCATCCCCACCCGGGACCGCGGGATGCTGCTGGCCGAGTGCCTGTCCGGCCTGCTCGGCGCCACCGACTACCCCGATCTCGAGGTGCTGATCGTCGACAACGGCAGCACCGAGCCAGACGCGCTGGCCCTGCTCGAGCGCTCGGCCACCGACCCCCGGGTGCGGGTGCTGCGCGACGACGGCCCGTTCAACTGGGCGGCGCTGAACAACCGCGCGGCGGAGCAGGCGACCGGCGAGCTTCTGCTGCTGCTCAACAACGACGTTTCCGTGCTGCAGCCCAGCTGGCTGCGTAGCATGGCAGCCCACGCGATGCGGCCCGGCGTGGGCGTGGTCGGGGCCCGGCTGCTGTTTCCGGACGGGCGATTGCAGCATGGCGGCCTGCTGCTCGGTCCGCGCGGCGCCGCCGTGCACACCTTCATGGGCGCCGCCGGCGACGAGCCAGGCTACCTGGCGCAGGTTATGCTGCTGCGTGACCTTTCGGCCGTGACGGGCGCCTGCTTGGCCATCCGCCGTAGCCTGTTCCACGAGCTGGGCGGGCTGGAGCAGGACCACCTCCACGTCGCCTGGAGCGACGTCGATTTGTGTCTGCGCGCCCGCGAAGCCGGCTACCGGGTACTGTGGGATCCGGAGGCGACCCTGGTCCACCACGAGACCGGCAGGCGCGGCCGCGACCATTCGCTGGAGCAGCAGGCCCGTTTCGAGATCGAGCGCACCTACATGCGCCGCCGCTGGCCCGAGGCGACCGGGCGCGACCCGTTCCTCAACCCCGCCTTGCGTGCCGAGCCGGACGCGCTCGTGTTCCGCTCCATCCCGCCTCCGGGCGCGATCGTCACCTCTTCCGGCAAGGACCTGCTGGAAGAACTGCAGCTGCAGGTCGCCGGATACAAGCGTGCCTTGCAGCAGGCCGAGGCGGCGGTGGACCAGTTGCGTCGCCTCTGGCCCTGGGCGGAGCTGCAGCATCTGACCCTGGACCTCACGGCCAAGACCGTGGCGAACCGGCAACTCACCGCCCAGCGGGACGCGCTGCTGACCCGGCTGGCCGGATTGCCGCCGCTGCTGGTCAGCCTCGCTCTGCGGCTGCGCTGGATCCCGCGGACCTGGCGGGTGCTGCGCCGGCTGGTGGCCGTGATCCACCGCACGCCGCGCCGCCGGGCCCTGCTGCGCCAACGCCAGGCGGATTACGCCGTCATCGCCGCCAGCCCCGTGTTCGACCAGGCCTGGTACCGCGCCGCCGCCATGGGCGGTGACCAGCGGACCGACGCCGTGTCCCACTATCTCTGGAAAGGCTCGGTCGCCGGGCAGGACCCGCACGCGCTGTTCGACAGCGCCTGGTACGGCGCCCACACCGCCGGGATCGTCACGGAAAACCCGTTCGCGCACTACCTCCGGCTCGGCATGGCCGCGGACTCCGACCCGCACCCGCTGTTCGACGTGGCCTATTACCTGGCGCAGGCACCCGAGGCCGCCGGGCGCGCGCTGCTGCACCACATGCAGCTGCCGTCGCACGACAGCCGCTCGCCGGCCCGGCTGTTCGACCCCATGGACTATCCGGAAGGCCTGGCGCACTGGGCCCGCATCGGCGCCGCCGAGGACCGCGACCCGCACGCCTTGTTCGCGACCGCGTGGTATCGCCGCACGCATCTCGGCGGCGACCGGAGCCGCGACCCGTTGGCGCATTGGCTGCGGGAGGGGCAGGCGGCGGGGCTGCCGCCCAACCCGTACGGCCTCGACCTCGCGACTCCGCCGCGCCTCCCCAGCCCGGGACCCGACCCAGCCGCCACCATCATCGCCGAGCGCGGGCCAAGCGCCATGGCCACCACGCGCACGCTGTACGCCCTGGCGCAGAACGGCGCGCCGTTCGCGTTCGAGGTGATCCTGACCGGCGACGGCCCGGCGCCGGCCTTCGGGGACGCGGTGCATACGGCGCCCGACCAGCGCGCCGCCGCGGCCATCGCCAGGGGGCGCCACCTCGTCTTCCTCGGCGCCGGCGCGATCGTTCATCCCGGCTGGCTCGCGGCGCTGATCGACACGGCCGACGCCGATCCGCAGGCCGGCGCCGTCGGCTGCAAGACGGTGACGGCGGACGGCGCGTTGCGCAGCGCCGGTGCCACCGTGACGGAGGACGGCCAGGTCCGGCACGAAGGCGGCGGTGATCCGTCGCTGCCGCGTTACGCCTTCGGCCGCCTGGTGGATGCGGTGGACGGTGGCGCCACGCTGGTGCGGCGGGCCGCGTGGGAGGCCACTGGCGGCCTCGATAGCGGCTACGGAACGATACGCTTCGCTGCGGCGGACCTCACCGTCAGCCTCCGCGCACATGGCTGGCGGGTGATGCTGCAGCCCGCGAGCGTGGTAACGCTCCCGGACGCCCTTCCGGCGGGCACGCCGGACGATTGGACCCAGTTCCGCCAGCGCTGGGCCGCAACCCTCTCCCGACAACCCGCTCCGGACGACACGCTGGCCGAATGGCGCTCCGCCGCGCGCCGCGTGCTGGTGCTGGTGGACGGAATGCCAGCGCTGGACGGCTCCCCCACCGCCAGTGCGATCGGCGGTGCGCTGCAACCCGGCAGCCGCGTGGTGCTGCACGCGCTGGCCGACGACGTGCCCGGCGCCGCCGCCGCGTGGGAGCGGCGCGGCCTGCAGATCCTGCGCAGCCCAGCGCTGTTCGGCGAGTGGCTGGCGGTGCACGGGCCGGCGCTGGACGAGGTGTGGTCCTTCCGTGCCCAAGCCGCCGTGCCGCGGGCCGCCCTGCTGCGCTGGACCGGCGCGCGGCTGCTGCACTGGCCGGAAGCCGGCCCCGTGCCGCCGTGGAGCGACGGCACCCTCGACGGCGCCCAACCCGACACGGACCCGCCGGCTACCGCCCAGCTCGCGACCGCGAAGGCGGCGGCGTGACCACGAGCGCTGGCCAGGACGTGCCCCGCCGCGTGCTGCTGGCCGAGCGAGATGCCGCACGGCGCGAGCGCGTGCTGCAGGAGGTGCGGCTGGACCTCGCGGCGGCCAAGCTGGCGTTGCAGGAATCGGAGCTGGAGGTGGCGGAATACCTCCGC
>CAXSEK010000364.1:0-3844 GCA_964235625.1 uncultured Acetobacteraceae bacterium | reverse complement strand
TGCACCGCCTGGCTGCCGGGCTGCCCGTCACGGGGCAGATCGTGGCTGCGATGGGTGTCGGCGGCTTGCTGAAAGATGTGACGGCCCGGCCGCTGCCGCGCGCCCGCGCCACCGCCGGGCACCCGGTTGCCGCCGTGGTGCTCGCGGCGGGACGGTCGAGTCGGATGGCCCCACGGCACAAGCTGCTGGTCGAGGACGGCGCCGGCCGCACCATGATCGCCCGGGTGGTGGATGCCGTGCTGGCGAGCCACGCGCGCCCGGTGCTGGTGGTGACGGGCCACCGCGCGGTGGAGGTGGAGGCGGCACTCGCGGGCCGTCCGGTCCACTTCGTCCCTGCGCCGGACTATGAAGCGGGGCTGTCGGCGAGCCTGCGGGCCGGGCTGGCCGCCGTGCCACCCTCCGCGCTGGCCGCTCTGGTGGCCCTGGGGGACATGCCTCTGGTCACCGGCGCGACCATCGACCAGTTGATCGAGACGTTCGACCCGGACGAGGGCCGTAGCATCGTGGTGCCGGCGCATGACGGCCAGATCGGCAACCCGGTGCTGTGGGATCGTCGCTACTTTCCGGCGATGATGGCGCTGACAGGCGACAGCGGTGCCCGCTCCCTATTGCGGCAGCACGCGGAGGCGGTGGCGGAGATCGCCGTGGATGACACGGTGTTGCGCGATTTCGACACTCCGGAGAGCTTGCACGGGCTTGCCGGGTGACAGCGGGGTTGTGCCGGGCCATGTTGCCCGGTGTTCGCCGTAGGAGCCACCATGTTACGCCGCAGCCCCGTCGCTCTCGCCCTGGCGTTGACCGCGCTTGCCGGGTGCAATCCTGGCCCGCGGCCACAGACTGCGGCGGGCCGGTCGAATGCTGCGGCCGTCGCGTCCTGCAGGGCATCCACCGAGTCGTCGTTCAACCGGCAGAACCGCTATCTGCTATCCGAGCGGAACACGACCGACTCGCCGTTCTCGACGTCGGGCGTCACCGGTATCACCACGCGTGGCCTCACGGAGCGGTACGACTACGACACGCAGCTCGCATCGTGCCTGTCGCAGTCCGGCGCCATCGGCGGCGGCAATCTCGATGCGCAGCCCTCGCCGCCGAGCGGGACACCTGTCGCGCCCTATTGAGCCTCTGAAGGAGCCGAGTCTATGAGCAAGATCATCCGGACGCAGGCTGGGAAGGTTCTTTCCCAAGCCGTCGAATATCATAACTTCGTCTACCTCGCGGGACTGACCGCGGACGACACCGCACAGGACGTGACGGGCCAGACCAAGCAAGTGCTGGCCAAGGCCGACGCCCTGCTAGAGACACACGGGACGGACAAGACTCGTCTGTTGCAGGCGCAGATCTGGGTCAAGGACATCCGTGACCGTGACGCGATGAATGCCGTCTGGAGCGCTTGGCTGCCCGAAGGCGGCGCCCCCGTCCGGGCCTGCGTCGAAGCCAACATGGCCGACCCTCGTTTGCTGGTCGAGATCATGATCACGGCCTGCAAGTAGCTCGCGACGAACACTTGATACTAAGGGGATGGCGTGACGCGTCGGACGTGCGTCATGCCGCTACGCGTCATCCCATGCCTAGCCCGGCATTCGCCGGGTTAGGCGAGCAACGTCCTCGATGTAGTGATACCGCGGGGCAACAATCGTCAAGGCCAGCGGCGGTAGGCACGGTGGACGGCTGATTAGCCCGTCCGAAGCAGGCGCACACAGCAACCTGTTTCCCTGGCTGACTGCGTGAAGTGGTGTACCGGACGCTTGCCACGCAGTTAAGACGCACCCTAACACGGTAGCATCCGTCTGTCCTTCCTCGTCAGCAGGCCGACCGGCAACATCGCTCCTGCAAGCAATCGTCCATCGGCGCCCAAGCCGTTTCATCACGACGGCGTGATTAGGACCATAGTCCGCAAAACGTAAGCTATGCACACGGGCAATCTGTCAGATCGCGGTTGGACTGCAACAAATGGAAGTACTCGCATTGCCAGGGCGACAGCGACATGGCTAACGCCTCCTCACGGATTGGTGAGTTCGTAAGGAAGCCGGTATGAATGTAAGCCAAATTAGGCTGCTGCTCCTGGGCGCAGCCGTCGCCATCGGGTTCACGGGTGCCGCGGAGGCCCGCGGCCGCGAGGCCCGGCATGGATTCAGCGCGGCGCAGGGGGCGTCCTCCCGCAGCCACCGTGGCTCGGAGATCGCCTTCAGCACCGGCCCGCGCGGCCATTCCCGCTTCGCGTTCAGTGACGTCGGCTTTTTCAGCAACGTCTACGCGGCCCGCCCGGCCGCGCGCAGCTACGCCTATGGGTCTGGCCACAGCGGCGGCGGCATCCAGTGCGTAACGTTCGCTCGCGCCGACTCCGGCATCGAACTGTCCGGCAACGCGAGCGCCTGGTGGGACAACGCCGCTGGCGTGTATCAACGCGGCGCCCGGCCCGAGGCCGGTAGCGTGTTGAACTTCCGCGCCAACGGGTCGATGCGGATGGGCCACGTGGCCGTGGTGAATCAGGTCGTCGACAACCGCACCATCGAGATCGACCACGCCAACTGGGGCGGCCCCGGCGCAGTCCGCGGCGGCATCAGCCGGGACATCTCCGTCGTGGACGTGTCCCCAGCCAACGATTGGAGCGCAGTGCGCGTCGCTCTCGGCCATAGCGGCGAGTTTGGCAGCATCTACCCGACCTTCGGCTTCATCTATAACCGCCCTGACCGCGGCACCATGGTCGCCGCCAACCAGGCTGCGGCCCCGGTCCCTGCCCTCAACCCCGCCCCGCGTGACCTGCGCGGCTTCGCCCAGCGCGAGACGGTGTACGATGAGGTCGCCGAAGCGCCGGACGATGCGGGCCCCGTGAGCCGCCATCGTTCTTACAGCCGCCACGACGCCCGCCGAGCGTCTTACAGTCGCGGCGTTTCCAGCCACGCCCCGGCGCATCACCGCCTGCACGGGCGCTACTGACATCCCGGGGCGTCAAGCCGGCGCCCCGACGGCCTGCCCCGTGGCGAACGGGGGCGTGACTATCGATGGGTCCCTGCGTGGGTCGTTGGTCGGCCTTCGATGGACGGCACAGCGAAAGCGGCGCGGCTACCCGCATCGCTTGCCAGGCCTTGGCCTTGTTGCCGCGTGACGCTGGCAGCCTCCTCCGGTGTATTGGCCGCGCTGTCGGCGCCGCCGAGCACCTCATAGCCAGATTCGCCACCGACCCGGCTCCGGCCACACATCACGGCACGTCATGGAGGATCGACGGCTAAGCGGAATGCCGACGAACACGGCACCGCGGCAGGCATGCTTCGTTCGATGTACTTCGATGACGATCTGCGTTCCGTGTGTTATGCCATGGGTTACTCAACGAATGTCTTTTCCAATCTCGGGAGCTGAACGTTGCCTTGGCGCATCGGTGAGGATGTGGGCACCTGCGGCCCGGGCTGTATCGTTCGGTGAGGCTGTTCGATCGCCGGTTCAGCCTGCGCACACGGTTCGCCGTGGCCCTCGCAACCCTCGTGGTGATCGTGGCGGGCAGCTTCGGCGGCCTGGTCGGCCAGCACTCCGTCGAGCAGACCCGCGAGCGGATCGGCCAATCCCTGGCCAGCGACGCCCAGCGCGTGGCAGAGCGGCTGGACAAGGAGATGGCGGACCGGTCGCGTGACCTCGGGCTGATCGGCGCGCTCGACCCGATGCGCAACCTGCGGGACGTGGCGTCGGTGCAGAACCTGCTGGATGGGCTGCGCCGTAGCGAGCCCAGCTATTTGTGGTTGGCAGTGACCGACCTGCAGGGCCGGGTGGTCGCCGCAACCGACGGCAGCCTGCTCGGCAACGATCTCAGCGCCGTCTACGATCTGCGGGATCAATTGCGCGGGCGGCCGAC
>CAXSEK010000363.1:0-3851 GCA_964235625.1 uncultured Acetobacteraceae bacterium | reverse complement strand
CCAGCGCGCGAGCCTTGCGCGCCACCAGCCCGGCCGCGACCATCACGTAGGGGTTAGAGGTGTTGGTGCAGGAGGTGATGGCGGCGATCACCACGTCGCCGTGGCCAATGTCGAAGTTCTTGCCGTTCACCTCGAACCGCTTCGCCACGTCGTTGGCGGGAACGCCGAGGCTCTTGGTCAGCTCGGTCTTGAACGCGCTGCTGGCCTGGCTCAGCAGCACCCGGTCCTGCGGGCGCTTCGGGCCGGCGATGCAGGGTTCCACGGTGGCCAGGTCGAGCGTCAGCGTGGAGGTGAACACGGGCTCCAGCATGTCCGCGTCCCGCCACATGCCCTGCGCCTTGGCGTAGGCCTCGACCAGATCGATCCGGGCCTCGTCGCGCCCGGTCAGCCGCAGGTAGTCGAGCGTGGTGCTGTCGGTCGGGAAGAAACCGCAGGTGGCGCCGTATTCCGGGGCCATGTTGGCGATGGTGGAGCGGGTGGCCACCGCCATGGTGTCCAGACCGGCACCGAAGAACTCGACGAACTTGCCGACCACGCCGTGCTTGCGCAGCATCTGGGTGATGACCAGCACGACGTCCGTCGCGGTGACGCCCTCGCGGATCTCGCCGGTCAGGCGGAAGCCCACCACGTCCGGGATCAGCATGGCGATCGGCTGGCCGAGCATGGCGGCCTCCGCCTCGATCCCGCCGACACCCCAGCCGAGCACGGCGATGCCGTTGACCATGGTGGTGTGGCTGTCGGTGCCGAAGAGCGTGTCCGGATAGGCGAACTCCTCACCCTTGAGCTTGGCGGTCCAGACGGTCTGCGACAGGTATTCCAGGTTCACCTGGTGGCATATGCCGGTGCCGGGCGGCACGACGCGGAAGTTCTCGAACGCCTGGCTGCCCCAGCGCAGGAAGCGGTAGCGCTCGCCGTTGCGGGCGAACTCCAGCTCCACATTGTCGTGCAGCGCGTTCTCGGTGCCGGCTACGTCCACCATGACGGAGTGGTCGATCACCAGGTCCACCGGGATCAGCGGGTTCACCTTATCCGGTGCGCCACCCAGCTTGATGATCCCGTCTCGCATCGCCGCCAGGTCCACCACGGCGGGAACGCCGGTGAAGTCCTGCATCAGGATGCGGCTCGGGCGGAACGGCACTTCCTTCGTGCTGGTGCCGGTCTTGACCCACTCCGCGATCGCCTTCGCGTCGTCCACCGTGGTGGCGCCGCCATCCTCGAAGCGGAGTACGTTTTCCAGCAGGACCTTGAGGCTGACAGGCAAGCGGCTGAGGTCGCCGACAGTCTCGGCGGCCTTGGGCAGGGAGAAGTAGTGATACTCCTGACCGCCAGCCTGGAGGGTGGCGCGTGTCTGGAGGGTGTCCTGCCCAATGCTCTTCATCGGTTGCCTTGCTCCTTCGGCCGGCGCAGGTATGCGCGGTCTTCGTGATTACGGATGTTGTGTGTTGCTTTAACCACAGGGGGTGGCACGGGTCCACCGAGGGGGCGACCTGCGCGAGATAATGTGTGCGGCGGCGTTCCTGGCTGCCGCGCAGTGACGCCCCTGTTGCGGGCCACCGGCATCGCCGCCTTCCGGGGCGAGCGGCTGGTGCTGGAAGGCGTCTCTCTCACCGTGCCGGCAGGGGGGGCGCTACTCCTGCTCGGGCCGAACGGATCAGGCAAGTCCACGCTGCTGCGGGTGCTCGCCGGGCTGAAGCGGCCGGATGCGGGGACGATCGAGGGCTCGGAGACCCCGGCCTATCTCGGCCACGCGGACGCGATCAAGGCGGGGCTCACGGTGAGCGAGAACCTGCGCTTCGCGGCAGCCGGGCGGCCGGGCGGCCCGGCACTGCAGGCGCTCGGCCTGGAGACGCTGGCGGACCTGCCGGCTCGCATGCTGTCCGCCGGGCAACGCCGGCGGCTGGCTCTCGCGCGCCTGCCACTCAGCCGCTCGCCGGTCTGGCTGCTGGACGAGCCGACGCTGGGGCTGGACGTGGCCTCGCTCGGCTTGCTGGCACGGCTGCTCGCAAATCACCGCGCCGCCGGCGGCGCCGTGGTGACGGCGACGCACCAGGACCTGGACCTGCCCGGCGCCGACGTGCTGCGCCTGGGCGGGCCGCCATGACGTTCCTGCGCCTGCTCGGCCGCGAATTGCTCCTCTCGACCCGCCACGGCGGCGATACGCTGGCGGCCGTGCTGTTCTTCGTGCTGGCCGGCTCCCTGTTCCCGCTCGCCATTGGCCCAGCGCCCGAGGTGCTGTCCCGGCTGGCACCCGGCGTGGTGTGGGTCTGCGCCCTGCTCGCGGCCCTGCTGCCTCTGGACCGGCTGTTCGGCGCGGACGGCGAGGACGGCTCGCTCGATCAGTTGCTGCTTTGCGGCCTGCCCGCGTCTGCCGTGGCGCTCGCCAAGGCGATGGCGCATTGGCTGGTCACGGGGGTGCCGCTGCTGATCGCCGCCGCCCCGCTGGCGCTGATGCTGCGGATGCAGCCGGAGGTGCTCCCGGCGCTGCTGGCCGGGCTGCTGCCCGGCACCGCGGTGCTGTCGCTACTGGGCAGCACGGCCGCGGCGATCGTGCTGGGCGCGCGCCGCGGCGGCGTGCTGCTGCCGCTGTTGCTCCTGCCGCTGGCGCTCCCGGTGCTGATCTTCGGAGCGGCAGCGGCGGACGCAGCAGCCACCGGGCTGAGCCCACGGCCCCACCTGCTGTTACTCTGCGCGCTACTGGCGGCGGCGCTGCCGCTTTGCCCACTGGCAGCGGGGGCGGCGTTGCGGGCGGCGGCGGAGTGACGCCTTTCGCAACGTGACGATGTTGGTGCGCGGCCCGCCCTCACCCCTACCCTCTCCCGTGAAGGACGGGAGAGGGAGAAGGACGGCGCTCAATCCGTAAACCTACCCGCCTGCTGCGGCGGGCCCATCAGGGCCGGCTGGAACAGCACCGCGGCCAGCAACGTGCACAGCAGCGCCAACGCCATCAGCTTGCCCATCGAGGACATCCCCGGCTGGTTGGACAGCCACAGGCTGCCGAACGCCGTCATCGTGGTCAGCGCGGAGAAGAACACCGCCCGTGTCAGCGTCGATTGCAGCAGGTTGGTGGCACCGCGGCGCCAGGCCAGGATGTAGTAGATCTTGAACGCCACCCCCACGCCCAGCAGCAGCGGCAACGCGATGATGTTGGCGAAATTCATCTTCTGGCCGATCAGCACCGTGATCTCCAGCGTCAGCGCCCCCGCCACCAGCAGCGGCACCAGGGTCAGCAGCACGTGCAGGAAACTTCGCAGCGTGATCCACAGGATGACGGCGATGGCCAGCACGGCGAACGCGCCAGCCTCGATGAAGGACCGCACGACCGTTCGCTCGGACTCCAACAGGGTAATCGCCGTCCCGCTCGCCGCCGGCGCCACGGACAGCACGGCACGGGCGAAGGCCGCCATCGCCGCCACGTCGTTCGGGTCGCCCTTCGGCAAGATCTGCACCCGCGCAGTGCCGTCGAGGCGCAGCCAGTCGGCCCGCAGCGCCGGCGGCAGGGTCTCCAGCGTCACCGGCTCGGGCTGCAGCATGGCGCGCAGCTGGTCGAGGTCGAGCTTCAAGGGGCGGACGACGGCGTCCGCGACGGTGCCGCGCAACTCCGGGTCGGCGTCGGCCAGGCGGGTCAGCAACGGCTTGAGGCGGTCCTCGTCCGGGCCGGCGGGCAGCGACGCGGCAGCGGCGCGAATGGCGGCGGCGGTCTGCGCATCGGTCGGTGCGGGCGCTGTCTCTTTCGGCTCCAACGCCGACAAAAGGGCGGCGGCAGCCTGGCCGATAGCGTCGCGCTTGGGCGCCTGGTCGGCGGGGATCAGCACATCCACAGTGCGGGTGCCTTGCACTTGCGGCAAAGCGGA
>CAXSEK010000362.1:0-3853 GCA_964235625.1 uncultured Acetobacteraceae bacterium | reverse complement strand
CAAGTTCGACCGGGACGGCCTGCTTGCCGCCTTGGAGCGATGCCTCGCCCAGCCGGAAGGGCTGGCGGCATGATCTCCGCCAGCGCGGCGATGCTCAGTCCCGTACCCGGGGCAGACGGCGTGTTTGTCACCCTCAGCCTGGCCGGCCAGCTCTGCGGCCTGCCGGTCGGTTCGGTGCGGGACGTGTTACGCCACCAGGCGATTGCACCGGTCGCCCTTTCAGCGCCCGAGATCGCGGGCAACCTGAACCTGCGCGGCCACATCGTCACCGCGATCGACCTGCGCCGCCGCTTCCACTTGCCCCCCGCGCCGGAGGGCGACGGACGCTACGCCGTCGTCACCGAGGAGAGTGGCGAGATGTACGCCCTGCTCGCCGACCGGATCTGCGACGTGATCACCCCGGACCCGAGCCGGTACGAGCCGATACCACCCACCCTGCCGCCCAATTGGGCCCGTTACAGCGCCGGGCTCTACCGGCTGGAGACCTGCCTGATGATCGTCCTGAAGCTGCCGCAGCTGCTGGCCCTGTCCGCCGACCCGGCATGACGGAGCCTCGGCCGGCCTGCCTGGTGGTGGATGACAGCCGCGTGGTCCGCAAGGTCGCGCGCCGCATCCTGGAGGCCCGCGGTTTCGACGTGACGGAGGCGGAGAACGGGCAGGACGCACTGCTGTCCTGCCGCAAGGCGCTGCCCGGTTGCGTGCTGCTGGACTGGAACATGCCCGTCATGAATGGCCTCACGTTCTTGCGGGCACTGCGTGCGGAGTTCGGTGCGGCGGGCCCTGCCGTCGTGTTCTGCACCACCCAGAACGAGGTCGCCCAGATGGAGGCAGCGATCGAGAGCGGGGCGCAGGACTACATCATGAAGCCGTTCGACGACGCGATCCTGACCGGAAAATTCGCGCGACTCGGCCTGATCTGAGCCTCAATTGACCGCTCTGACCCATTTGGCCGCGCTCGTCGAAGCAAGATCCGGCATCATGGTGGGTTCCGATAAGCAGTACCTGCTCGAGGCGCGCCTGGCGCCGATCCTGCGCCGGGAAGGGTTGAGCAGCCTAGACGGGCTGGTTGACCGCCTGGGCAAAGACGGCGGGGAGGCGTTGGAGCGGGAGATCACCGAGGCCGTCGCCACGCACGAGACACTGTTCTTCCGCGACGCCAAGCCTTTTGATCATTTGCGCAACGCCGGTGTCCCAGACCTGCTTCGCAACCGTCCGGCAGGCACCAAGCTGCGTATCTGGTCCGCGGCGACCGCCACCGGGCAGGAGACCTACTCGCTGGCGATGACTCTGGCCGATCTCGGGCTCGCCGACCGCAGCCGGGCCGAGATCGTCGGGACCGACCTGGCCCGCGAGCCGCTGAACCGGGCACGGACGGGCCTCTACACGCAATACGAGGTGCAGCGTGGCCTTTCAGTCCAGCGACTGCTGAAGCACTTCACTCAGGAAGGGCATGAATGGCAGGTCGATGCCGGGCTGCGCGCTCTCTGCCGGTTCCGGCAATGGAATCTACTGGACGACCCGGCGCCTCTCGGCCGGTTTGATATCGTGTTCTGCCGCAACGTCCTGTTCTACTTCAATCGCAGGATCCGGATCCAGGTGCTCGCACGCATTCGCAAGCAGCTCGCGCCCGATGGCCTGCTCTACCTCGGCGCGGCGGAGAGCGCCGCCGGGCTCGACGACACGCTGGCGCGGGACGGCCCTGCCTACCGCATCAGCCCGGCGGGCCCACCCGCTCAAGCCATCGCACCGCGCGCGGCAACCGGCCACACTGCCTCGACCCGGCCATGCCTAATGCCGACGTACCAGTCATAACGGTCGACGGTCGGATCGCAATGCCCGGGCACCAGCATAATCTTCTCACCCAGCGCGGGCGCGACGCCAGGCTCGCAGAGCAATTTCCCGTGCTCGTCCGACGCGCCAACGTATTGCAGCCCAGGCCGCTGCCATACCAGCGGCAGGCCGCTATCCACCGTCACGGCCTTGTGCCCGGCATCCACCACCGCGACCCCTGCCTGGGCGGTGCTCATCACCGTCGCCAGCACGAACAAAGCCTGCGCAAAGCCGGGTGCGTCAGTGTTGCGGGCATAGTCGGCGTCCATGAAGCAGTAGGAGCCGCACTGGATCTCGGTAAACACGCCGCTGGCGGCCTCGAGCGCGAAAGTGCCGGTGCCGGCGCCACCGACCACGGGGCACGGCAGACCCTGCTGCTGCAACTGCTCTACCGTCCGGCGGGCCCGTGCCGCGGCTTCGCCGACCGCTGCCTCCCGCTCGCCAGGCGAGCGCATGTGCTGCGCTGATCCCTGGTAGGCCTGCAGCCCGCGGAACTCGAGGTGTGGCGACGCCGCGATCCGCTGCGCCAAGGCCACCGCCTCCGGCCCTGCCTCGATCCCGCACCGCCCGGCGCCGACATCGATCTCCACCAGCACCGCCAGCCGGATGCCAGCCGCCTCTGCCGCCTGCGCCAGGGCGTCCACCTGTTGCGCGTCGTCGGTGCACACCGCGATGCGCGTAATCCGGGCCAGCGCTGCCAGCCGCGCCAGCTTCGCCGCACCCACCACCTGGTTGGTGACGATGATGTCCGGCACCCCGCCCCAGGCCAGCACCTCCGCCTCGCCCACCTTCTGCACGCATTGGCCGACGGCGCCGCGTGCCATCTGCAAATGCGCGATCACCGGGGATTTGTGCGTCTTGGCATGCGCCCGCAGCCGCACGCCCGTGCCCTCCAGCGCCGCCGCCATCCGGTCGAGATTGGCCTCGAACGCCGGCAGGTCGATCACGAGCGCCGGCGTATCAACCTCGTCCAGCCTCATGCCCGGCTGGGCCGGCGGGGCCTGCAGCATCGCCTAGCACTCCACGGGGATGGCTCTGCCCGCCCGCACGACCGCCGCACGCACGGGCTATCGCCCGCTGACGATGCTGGAGATCGGGATCTGGAACGAGATCATGGCCTGCTCGGTCCCCGGATTATGCTTGGTCAGCCCGGCATTGGACGTGTGCCCGAACGAGGCGACCAGGCGGGTGCCGTTGTCGAACACGTAGCCACCCTCGAAGGTCGAGCGGAACTCGCCCACCGATCCGAGATTTTTGCCGCGGCCTTTCTCGTAGGCACCCGCACCGAAGTTCGGCGTCAGCACCCAATGATCGCCGATCGGGATCTCGACCAGGATGCCGCCGCCGCCCCAGATGGATGTGCGCGTCGTCACCTCGAGCCCGGCCCAGGGCTTGATTTTAAAGTAGTTCTCAAAAAACGGCAGCAGCGACAGGCCGGACCGGTATTCCATGCGAAAGTCCCCGGCCGCCCTGGCCTCTTGGTTCAGCACGTCGGTCCCGCCGACCCCGAGGCTCACCAGCGCCGGATCCGCGAGCGCTGGCGTAACAAGGGCCGGCGTGACAAGGGCTGGGATAGCGAGGCACAAACCGGCCCAAAGGCAGGTATTCGAGAAAACTCGCAAGGGTTGCTCCCGGTCGGTCGCAACCCTTGTCGCGCATCATGCGATGACGGGCAAGGTGACGCTGGGCTTGATCGTCTTTCCCTCGTCCGACGCTTGCCAGAGATACCAGGCAGCGGCGGAGCGGAACGGCGACCACGCTGCCCCGATAGCGGCCAGGTCTCGCGGCCGCGGTGGGTCGGAGAGTTGCTTGATTCGCCGCCAGCCATCGCGAATGCCGAAATCGTCTACCGGCAGCACATCCGGCCGGCCCAGGGTGAAGATTAGCAGCATCTCGACCGTCCAGCGCCCGACCCCGCGGATACCGGTCAGCCGGGCGATCAGCGCCGCGTCGCCCAGCGTGGCCGCCTCGGCCGCGGTCGGAACCGTACCGTCCAGCGCGCGGGCGGCGATGTCGCGGATTG
>CAXSEK010000361.1:0-3859 GCA_964235625.1 uncultured Acetobacteraceae bacterium | reverse complement strand
CGTCGATCAGGCAGATCTTGGCCGTGGTGCCGCCCATGTCGAACGACAGCACGCGATCCAGCCCGGCGGCGCGGGCGACGGCTGCGGAGAAGATGGCCCCGCCCGCCGGGCCACTCTCCACCAGCCGGATCGGGAAGCGGCAAGCGGTGTCCACCGTGGTCAATCCGCCGCCGGAGAGCATCAGGAACACGGGCGCATTCATGCCCATCGCGCGCAACTGGTGCTCCAGGCGGCGGAGATATCCCTGCATCAGCGGCTGCACGTAGGCGTTGGCGGCGGCAGTGGAGAACCGCTCCCACTCGCGCATCTCGGGCGACACGTCCGACGAGAGCGTCACGGGGAAGCCCGCCGCCTCCAAGATCGCGCCCGCCCGCTGTTCGTGCACGGCGTTGGTGAAGGAGTGCAGGAAGCCGACCGCGACCGACTGCACGCCAGCCTCCCGCAATACGGGAATCAGCGCGCGCACCGCCTCGTCATCGAGCGGCAGCAGCACGCGGCCGGCGGCGTCGATCCGCTCCGGCACCGGCAGGCGCAGGTAGCGCGGCACCAGTGGCTCGGGCAGACGGATCTGCAGGTCGTATTGGTCGTAGCGGCTCTCGTTGCCCATCGCGAGCACGTCGCGGAACCCGGCGGTCGTGACCAGCGCCGTGACCGCACCCTTGCGCTCGATGATCGCGTTGGTCGCCAGCGTGGTGCCGTGGACCACCATGCCGAGGTCACTGGCTGCGAGCCCGGCCTGCTGCAGGATCTGGGCGATGCCGGTCAGCACGCCTTCCTCGGGTGCCGACGGGGTGGTGAGGGTCTTGGCGGTGAAACGCCGGCCACCCTGCTCGAGGGCGAGGTCGGTGAAGGTGCCGCCGATATCGACGGCGAGGCGGATCGTGGTCATGGGCAGGAGTGTAGACGCAGTTTGGATGTGAACAGAAGACGGTCAGTCAGGCGGCTTCGACGGCCTTAGTGCGCCGGGTCTGGTCGCCTCGCCCGGCCAACAGGCCGTCGACGGAGATATCCTCGTCCAAGGTTTCCCAGTGCAGCCCGCGGCTGCTGATGGACACATGTTCACGCTGTTCGGGAGAGCCCTGCAGCAGACGCGGGAACCACGCCAAAGGAACGCCCAAAGTGTGGCCATCCGACAAGTCTACCCACATTCGATCCTGGTCGAAGTGGACAGCTTCAGCCTTCACCGAAGAAGTCATCCCATGCCCTCGCGATCTCGTTCCGGCGTTGCACGATAATCTCGGTAAGCTCCCGAACCACCCTTGCATTGAAGGCCAGCTTGACCGTTGGCCAGAGCCAAAACTTCGCGTCGATCCCGTCTCGCAGGACATGGACGTGCATCGGCCCCCGAGGGCTGCCTTCGTTGGCATTAAACAGGAACCGAAATCAATCCAGCGGAAAATGACCGGCATCGTACAACCCGCTCACACCCTCGCCGGGGCCGCCGCGAACGCGTCGGCCAACGCCGTCCACAACGGCTTGCGGCGCAGGTTGGCGTCCAGCGGCAGCGGCCGTTGCGCCTGCTTGTCGTCTCGTGGCATCTCGTCATTCAGCCAGGTGCGCCGGTCCGATAAGCCCCAGCTCAGCACCCCCATCACCGCCGGGCAGCCGAGGGCCACGTCCAGGAACGCGCGCGCGTGGCTGGCGACCGCGGCGTCCCGCGTTTCGGCGTCACCCTCGATGCGGTTGTCCCGCACGTCCAATTCGGTGATGACGATCCGGTAGCCCATGGACGCCACATCGGCGAAGAACTTGGCCAGCCGCGTCTGGTCAAGGTCGATGACCCCCGCCTCCAGATGCGCCTGGAAGCCCAATCCCTGCACCGGCACGTTCCCGGACTTCAACCGTGCTAGCAACGCGAGCATGTCCTGCCGCTTCGCCTCATGCTCGGGCCAGGTGTATTCCAGGCCGTAATCGTTAATGAACCGTAGTGCCAGCGGGTCCGCCTCGGCGCAGGCGTGAAAGGCCGTTTGGAGGAAGTCGGATCCCATCGCGCGATACCATAGCGTGTCCCGGAAGCCGAACGGCTTGCCGTCCTTCGGCTCCAACACCTCGTTCACCACGTCCCACTGCACGACCCGGTCGCGGCAATGGCCCGTTACCGCCTGGATGTGGGTAGTCAGCAGGCGCTCGGCGGTGGCGGGAGTCAGCGCATCGATCAGCCATTGCGGATTGTGTTCGTGCCACAGCAGGGTGTGGCCGCGGGTCTGGATGCCGCGCCGGGCGGCGAAGGCCATCACGGCATTCGCCGGCTTCCAGTTCCACTCATCCGGCTTGGGCCGCAACTCGCCCCATTTGAACGCTGTCTCGCCGGTGACGATGCCGCACTCCGCCCGGACCCGGTTCATGTACGCGTGGTCGTCCTGCAGGAGCGTGTCGTTCAGCGCGGTGCCGAAGAAGCGGTTGCCGACCATGGCCCGCTCGTTCAGCCCCGGGTCGGTCATCACGGGGCGGGCGGAGGTCAAGACCGACGCGCCCCCGGCAAGGACGGCGCGGCGGGTCAGGCTCAAGCCAGCGGTAACGGGCGGCATCGACGGACCTTCCCCGGCAATGTCGCCCGCGCGGTGTCGCGGCTAGGCAGCCAGGGCGTCCGGTTCCGCCACGGGCAAGCGAGTGCGTATCAGCTTCTCGATACCGCGCAAATGTGAACGTTCCGTTGAGTCGCAGAAGCTGATCGCGATGCCGTCATGCCCGGCCCGCGCCGTCCGCCCGATACGGTGGACGTAGCTCTCGGGCACGTTCGGCAGGTCGAAGTTGATCACGTGGGTGATCCCGTCAACGTCGATACCGCGGGCCGCGATGTCGGTGGCGATCAACACCGGCACGGCGCCGCTCTTGAACGCGGCCAGGGCCCGCTCGCGCTGCCCCTGGCTCTTGTTGCCATGGATCGCCGCCGCCTTCTGGCCCGATGCCTCAAGGTGCTGCACGACCTTGTCCGCGCCATGCTTGGTGCGGGTGAACACCAGCGTGCGGCCCATGTCCGGCCGCTTCAGGATCGCGGACAGCAGGGCGCGCTTGCGGGGCGCCTCCACGAACACGACCGTCTGTTCCACCCGGTCCGCCGTCTTGGCAACGGGCGTCACGGCGACGTGCACCGGGTCCCGCAGCAGGGCGCCGGCCAGGCTCTCGATCTCCTTCGGCATGGTGGCCGAGAAGAACAGCGTCTGCCGCTGCTTGGGGATGTAGGAGACGATCTTCTTGATCGGCACGATGAAGCCGAGGTCCAGCATGTGGTCGGCCTCGTCCAGCACCAGGAACTCGACGTTGCCGAGGTTCACCGCGCGGTCGTTCATGTGGTCCAGCAGGCGGCCGGGGGTGGCCACCAGCACGTCGACACCGTTGTCCATCGCGCGGGCCTGGCGCGGCTTGGGCACGCCGCCGAACATCAGCGCGACCCGGATCGGCGACCCGGCGGCATAGGCCTTGAAGCTCTCGCAGATCTGGCTGGCCAGCTCCCGCGTCGGCGCCATCACCAGGCAGCGTGTGCCCTTCTTGCCCGGATGCTTCCGCTCGGACAGCAGGCGATGGAGGATGGGGAGGGCGAAGGCGGCCGTCTTGCCGGTACCGGTCTGGGCGATGCCCTGGACGTCATGCCCGGCGAGCACGTGCGGAATGGCCTGCGCCTGGATTGGCGTCGGCTCGGTATAGCCCTCGGTGGTCAGCGCGGCGAGCAGCGGCGCGGCCAGGCCGAGGTCTTGGAAGGATGACATGGTGATCTTTCGTTTTGCGGACGCGCCATCGCATGGTGTGCTTGGGGGCGTCATGTCGTCGCGATCGACAGGACCGCGGACCGGCGCAAGACACAGGATGGGATGGAAAACTGGCGTTCGGAAACGGCAGGAGCCGAGCATCGAGGTGCGCG
>CAXSEK010000360.1:0-3864 GCA_964235625.1 uncultured Acetobacteraceae bacterium | reverse complement strand
CCCCCCCCCCGTCCGCCCCCCCTGCCCCGCGGGCAAACCGTCGGGTGGAGCCGTCCCGCACCACGCTCGCCTATCCACGGTTCGACCCAATCTGACCCGGCCGTGAGTGCCTCGGTCGTGGAGAACCCGGCTGCGGGCCCGGTGGAGCGCATCGCGTTCGTCGCCGCCCGCACACAGGTTGCCGCCGAGAGCCGCGCGCGGCTAGTCGCCCGCTACGGCGATGTGCCGGTGAGTCAGGCGCAGGCGGTGGTGGCACTGGGCGGGGACGGCCACCTGCTCGAAACGCTGCACGCGATGACCGGGCAGCCGACGCCAATCTTCGGCATGAACTGCGGCTCGGTCGGGTTCATGATGAACGCGTTCAACGAGGACGACCTGCCGCGCCGCCTCGCCGTGGCGCAAGCCGCCGTGTTGTATCCGCTGCGCATGCACGCGGTGACTCAGACCGGGGCCGTGGAGGAGGCGGTGGCCCTGAACGAGGTCAGCTTGCTGCGGCAAGTGCGACAGGCCGCGAAGATCCGGATCTCTGTGGATGGGCGCGTGCGCATTGCGGAACTGATCTGCGATGGCGTGCTGGTCTCCACGCCCGCCGGGTCGACCGCCTACAACCTGTCGGCGCACGGGCCGATTGTGCCGCTCTCGGCCAACCTGCTGCCGCTCACGCCGATCAGCGCCTTCCGCCCGCGGCGCTGGCGTGGCGCCTTGCTGCCGAGCACGGCCGATGTGTTGTTCGAAGTGTTGGAGCCAGAGAAGCGCCCGGTTGCGGCAGTCGCAGACGCATTTGAGGTGCGAGATGTCGCGTCTGTCGCCGTTAGCGAGGACCGGTCGATTTCTTGGACTGTCTTGTTCGATCCGGACATGGCGCTGTCCGAACGGATCTTGATGGAGCAGTTTACTGTCTAAGCCGATGGGGATCCCCCTCCCGAGGGAGAGGGATCCGTGCCGGCAGCACCGTTACGGCGCAGCCTCGGCCCGCGCTAGTACGTCGTGCGGCGGCCGAATACGGCGTGGTAGATGGCGAGTACGACAACGGCGCCGACGATGGCGACAATCATGCTGGGGATGTCGAAGCCACTCTGCCACGGCGCGCCCGTGAAGAAGGAGACGAGATAGCCACCCACGACGGCACCGACGACACCCAGGATGATGTCGATGAAAAGACCCTCACCCTGCTTGTTGACGATCTTGCTGGCAATGAACCCAGCAATCAGTCCGAAAACGATCCAGCCGATAACACTCACGGCACACTCCTCATGGTAGCGATTGCTGAACTAACAAGCGGTGATGACGTAAGTTCCGGACAATTCCGGCCGGGGGCAATTAAACGTTGAAGCGGAACAGCAAAACATCCCCATCTCGAACGGTATAGTCCCGTCCTTCGACCCGCATCCGGCCCGCTTCCTTGGCGCCGGCCTCGCCTTTCAGCGAGACATAGTCATCGTATGCGATTGTTTCGCACGCAATGAAGCCGCGCTCAAAATCATTATGGATCACCGCTGCTGCTTGAGGGGCTTTCGTGCTGGTGGTGATGGTCCAGGCGCGCGTCTCCTTCGGACCGACCGTGAAGTAGGTAATCAGGCCGAGCAGCCCGTAGCCGGCGCGGATCACCCGGTCCAGTCCCGAGTCCGCCAGACCCAACCCGGTCAGGAACTCCGCCCGGTCCTCCTCGGGCAGTTGGCTCACTTCAGCCTCGATCGCGGCGGACACCACGACGCACGCAGCCCCCTCCCTGGCGGCCATCGCGGCCACGGCGGCCGAGCGTGCGTTGCCCTCGGCCGCGTCCGCCTCGGCCACGTTGCACACGTATAGCACCGGCTTGGAGGTCAGCAGTTGCAGGCGCCGCACCGCCTCCGCCTCACCGGGCGGGATCGCGGACCGGGCCGGGCGGCCGGCCTGCAAGGCTGTGATCAGTGGCTCCATCACGGCGACCAGGGCCACGCTGTCGCGGTCCCCGCCGCGCGCCTTTTTCTGGGCGGGGATCAGCCGTTTCTCCAGGCTGTCCAGGTCGGACAGCATCAGCTCGGTCTCCACCGTCTCCGCGTCGCGGATGGGGTCGATGCTGCCCTCGACATGTGTCACGTCATCGTCGTCGAAGCAGCGCAGCACGTGGACGATGGCATCCACCTCGCGGATGTTGGCCAGGAATTGGTTGCCGAGGCCTTCACCCTTGCTCGCCCCGCGCACCAGCCCGGCGATGTCGACGAACTCCAGGCTGGTCGGCACGATCTTGGCCGACTTGCCGATCGCCGACAGCGCCGCCAAACGCGGGTCCGGTACGGCGACCCGCCCGACATTCGGCTCGATCGTGCAGAACGGGTAATTGGCCGCCTGCGCCGCCGCCGTCGCCGTCAGCGCGTTGAAAAGCGTGGATTTACCGACGTTCGGCAGGCCCACGATACCGCAATTGAACCCCATCCAGCCGCTCTCCCCGTCCGTCTACGCGCCGTTCGCCGTCGCGAGTGCGACCTTGGACATGAATTGCTCCGGAAGCCCGTCGGCCAGCAGCGTTGCCGCGTCCGCGACTGCATCCAGCAGCGCCGCCAGCCACGACTGGTCCACCTTGGCGAAGTCGCCCAGCACGTGACCGAGCACCTTGTCCTTGTGGCCCGGATGGCCGATGCCGAGCCGCACCCGCCAGTAATCCGGCACCCCCAACTGGCGATCCATGCTCCGCAGGCCGTTATGCCCGGCGGCCCCCCCGGCACGCTTCACCCGCATCTTACCCGGCACGAGGTCTAACTCGTCATGGAACGCCGTGATGTCGCCGGGTGCCAGCTTGAAGAACGCGGCGGCCGATTGGACCGAGACGCCGCTGTCGTTCATGTAAGTCATCGGTTTCAGCGCCATCACCTTTTGGCCGCCTACGCTACCCTCGGCGATGAGCCCCTTGAAGCGGGAGCGCCAGGGGGTGAACTCCCAGCGTGCCGCAATCCGGTCAACGGCCATGAAGCCGATGTTGTGCCGCTGCCGGGCCATGCCGGGCTCGGGATTGCCGAGCCCCACCCACAGCTGCACGCCTTACTTCTTGGCGGCGGGCTTCGCCGGGGCCTTCGTGCCACCCTTGGCCGGAGCAGCCGGGGCCGCGGCACCCTCCGTCACCGGAACCTCAGCCGCCTTGGTGGGAGCGGCGACGGTCGCCACCACGAAATCGCGGTCGGCGATGGTCGGCTTGACGTTGGACGTGCCCGTCAGGTCGGAGAAGCGGATATTGTCGTTGATGTCGAGCGCGCCGAGATCGGCTTCGAACGCCTCCGGCACGTTGTCCGGGTCGCACATGACCTCGATCGTGTGGCGCACCACGTTCAGAACGCCGCCCCGTTTCAGACCCGGGGACGTCGCGTCGTTCAGGAAGGTCACCTTCACGGCGACCCGGACCGGTTCACCCGCCGCCAACCGCTGGAAATCCACGTGTTCCGGCTTGTCGGAGACGGGGTGGAACTGCACCGCGCGCATCAGGGCACGCTGCGTGCTGCCGCCAACCGACACCTCAAACAGGCGGGAGCGCCAGCCGCCGCGCACCAGTTCGCGCGTGACCTCCCGCGGGTCGAGGGCGATGAGCTCCGGCGTTTGCTTGGCGCCGTAGATGACGGCCGGAACCTTTCCTGCCCGCCGAGTTGCGCGTGCCGCCCCCTTACCTGCAAGCTCGCGCGCCTCGGCCGTGATCGTGGTGAAATTGGCCATGAGACACTCCGTACGTGAGATGACGCGTGCGGACAAACCGCTAACGCGTGCGGCCGGCCTCCAGGGGTGCCGGCATCGGCAGGGTGGTAGCGGAACGGCCCAAGTGGTGCAAGCGCGCTACGGTGCCGGGCTATCGCACGCCATGGGGTGCCGCTCGCGGGAATCTTACGAGGCGTTCAACCC
>CAXSEK010000359.1:0-3915 GCA_964235625.1 uncultured Acetobacteraceae bacterium | reverse complement strand
CACAGATGCTGGCGAGCTGGATTGGCAGGATTTCGAGGCCAAGCTGGCTGACGGCAAGGTCGGTCTGGTGGCAATGACGCATATGTCCAATGTGCTCGGCACCTACACGCCGGGGGCGCGCATCACTGCGGCGGCCCATGCGGCCGGGGCGAAGGTATTGTTCGACGGGAGTCAGTCGGTCGTGCACCGCCGGATCGACGTGCAGGCGCTGGATGCCGACTTCTTCGTTTTCACCGGCCACAAGCTGTATGGCCCGACCGGTATCGGCGTGTTGTGGGGTCGGATGGCGTTGCTGGAGGCAATGCCGCCCTTCATGGGGGGCGGCGACATGATCGGCAGTGTGAGCTTCGAGCGGTCGACCTGGGCCCACGTGCCGCACAAGTTCGAGGCCGGCACGCCGCCGATCGTCGAGGCGATCGGGCTCAAGCGCGCGATCGAGTGGGTCGAGACGATTGGCTACGACGCGATCGCCGACCACGAGGCGGCACTGACCGACCATGCCTTGAACCGCTTGGCGGACGTGAAGGGCCTGCGCGTGATCGGCCAGGCGCAGGACCGTGGCGGGGTGATCTCCTTTACGCTGGACGGGGCGCATGCGCATGACGTAGCGACCCTGCTGGACCGGAACGGCATTGCCGTCCGCGCGGGCAATCACTGTGCCGAGCCGCTGATGCGCCGGCTGGGTGTGGACAGCACGGCCCGGGCCAGCTTCGGTATCTACACGACGTTGGGCGAGATCGACGCCCTGGCCGACTCGCTAGAGCGCGTGCGGGCGTTCTTCGCGTGAGCGACGGCTTCACTGACCTGCGCGACCTGTATCAAGAGGTCATCCTCGACCACAGCCGCCACCCGCGCCACCAGCACCGGCTTGACCCGTTCGACGGTGCCGCCAAGGGCGACAACCCCATGTGCGGCGATCGGGTGGAGGTGCGGGTGCGCATGGCGGACGGCCGTGTCGCCGAAGCCGGGTTCGAGGCGCGCGGCTGCGCGATCAGTGTGGCCTCGGCCGACCTGATGGCCGAGACGGTCGCCGGCCGCTCACCCGGCGGCGTGCGGGACCTGGCCCAGCGCTTTCGCAACATGGTGCGCACCGGCACCTGTCCGGACTGCGACGACATGGCCCCGCTGCAACCGCTGGCGGGCGTGCACGAGTACAAGTCCCGGTTGAAATGCGCGACATTGCCCTGGGACGCGCTATTGTCCGCTTTGGAGGACACCGATCATGGCTGACGCCGTAGGAACCTGGACGCCGGACGGCGCCATCGAGCCTGCCCCTAACGAGGACGCGGTAATCGCGGCAATCGGCACCGTGTACGATCCGGAGATCCCGGTGAACATCTACGAACTCGGCCTGATCTACGCCATCGACATCGGCGACAATGGCCACGTGAAGGTGGAGATGACGCTCACCGCCCCCGGCTGCCCTTCTGCCCAGGAGCTGCCCGTGCAGGCGCGGGAAGCGATTATGGCCGTGCCCGGCGTCACCGGTTGCGAGGTCGAGACAGTGTGGGACCCGCCCTGGGATCCGAGCCGGATGACCGAGGAAGCCCGCCTCGCGTTGAATATGTTCTGACGCGCACCGATTTAGGACAAATCATGAGCGAGATACAGACTGCCCCCAAGCCGCGCCGCGCCCTTCCCCCGCTGATGTCCATGACGGACGCGGCAGCCGAGCGTTTGGCCAAGCTCTACGCCGGCGGCCAGAAAGACATGCTGCTGCGTATCGACGTCAGCACGAAGGGCTGCTCCGGCATGTCCTACAAGATGGACTGGGTCGCCGCCCCTGGCCCGCACGACGAGATCGTCACCGACCACGGGCTGACCGTGCTGGTGGACCGCAAGGCAAGCCTGTTTCTGATCGGCACCACGATGGATTACCAGATGCAGGCCCTCACCTCCGGCTTCACGTTCATCAACCCGAACGAGAAGGGCCGCTGTGGCTGCGGCGAGAGCTTCCACGTCTGAGTGCGGCGCTGCCCGTGATTGTCGGCCGCGACAACGTTCTAGGGGTGTGGCGGTAGGATGTACATAACCCACCTGCAGGGATGAGCAAAGAATGTCGCTCTGCGGCTTGGCAATCATTCCGCGGCTGCGACCACGATCTTCCGTCGCCGACCCCGCGCTAGCCGTTCTAGGGCCAGGTACACGACCGGCGTCGTATAGAGCGTCAGCATCTGGCTCACCACCAGGCCGCCCACGATCGAGACGCCCAGCGGCACCCGGTATTCGCTGCCGGTGCCGAATGCAAAGGCCAGCGGCAGCGCGCCCAGGAGGGCCGCCAGCGTGGTCATCGTGATCGGGCGGAAGCGCTCCAGGCACGCCGCATGGATGGCACTCTCCGGGTCTAGACCGTGCTCACGCTCTTGCTCCAGGGCGAAATCCACCAGCATGATGGCATTCTTCTTCACGATGCCCATCAGCAGCACGATGCCGATGATGGACAGCACGCTCAGTTCCCCACCCGTCACCAGGATCGCCAGCAGCGCGCCCAACCCGGCCGAGGGCAGGGTGGACAGGATCGTTAGCGGGTGCAGCAGGCTCTCGTACAGCACGCCCAGCACGATGTAGATCGTCAGCAACGCCGCACCGATCAGGGCTGGCTCCGACGACAGCGATTTCTGCAGGAACTGCGCGTTGCCGGCGAACTGGGTGTGCACGGTGTCGGGCATGCGCAGGCTCGCCGCGACCTGCTCCACCAGCGCCGTGCCCTCGCCCAGCGCCATGCCGGGCGCCAGGTTGAAGCTCACCGAACTGGCGGGGAACTGCCCCTGGTGCCGCACCGCCAGCGGCGCGGTGCCGACCTCGAAATGTGCCACCGCCGAGAGCGGCACCTGGGTGGCACCAGGCGCGCCGACATAGACGTATTGCAGCATCGAGGGGTCGGTTTGCAGCTTGGGATCCGTCTCCAGCACCACTTTATACTGGTTGCGGTCGGTGTAGATGGTCGAGATCTGGCGCTGGGCGAACGCGTTGTTCAGCGCGTTGTCGATCGCCGTGGTGGAGAGCTGCAGGCGCGAAGCAGCGTCGCGGTCGATCACCACGTTGGATTGTGGCGCCGTGCGGTCCTGGTCGCTGGTCACGTCCGTGATGCCATGGCCGGCATGCGCCAGCGCCGCCTCCATTCGCGCCGTCCACAGCCGCAACTCCGCCAGGTCTGGATCCAGCAGGATGAACTGGAACTGGCTGCCGCCGCTGCGCCCGCCGCCGCGCAGATCCTGGGCGGAGTAGAGGAAGGTCTGGATGTCCGCCATGGCGGTGAGCTTCGGGCGCAGCCGCGCGATCACCTGTTCACTGGTCAGCCCACGCTCCACCACCGGCTTCAACTGTATGATCAGCTGGCCTCGGTTGAGCGAGGCAAACCCGCTGCTGACGCCGACCGTGGAGCCGACCGCCTCGACCGCCGGGTCAGCCAGCAACGCATCCACCACGCGCTGCTGCCGCGCCTCCATGGCCGAGAAGGAAACGGACGGGTCGGCCAGCGTGCTGCCCAGCAGCTGCCCGGTGTCCTGCGTGGGCAAGAAACCCTTGGGCACCTCGCGATACAGCAGGATGGTGCCGACGAAGCAGCCAAGCGTCACCAGCAGCATCGTCTTGCGCCAGCGCAGGGCCACGGCGAGGGTGCGGGCGTAGAAACGCAGCAGCCCCTCGAACCCCCGCTCCAGCGCGCGATCGATCCGGGCCCACCAGCGCGGCGGCTGGCCCTGCTCCAGATAGGCCAGCCGGGCGCACATCATCGGCGTGAGGGTGAGGGAGACGACAGCGGAGATCGCAATGGCCACGGTCAGCACCATGGCGAATTCGTGAAACAGCTTGCCCAGCAGGCCGCCCATGAAAGTGATCGGGATGAACACCGCCACCAGGGAGACCGAGATCGAGATCACGGTGAAGCCGATCTGCCGCGCGCCCTTCAGCGCC
>CAXSEK010000358.1:0-3920 GCA_964235625.1 uncultured Acetobacteraceae bacterium | reverse complement strand
ATCCTGTCGGCCAGCGGCACGCTGGTGGTCGTGGCATTCTACCTGATCGCGCAGATGGTCGGCGCCGGACAGCTGATCAAACTGCTGTTCGGGCTCGATTATATTTATGCCATCATCCTCGTGGGCGTGCTGATGGTCTGCTACGTGACCTTCGGCGGCATGCTGGCGACGACTTGGGTGCAGATCATCAAGGCCGTGATGCTGCTGAGTGGTGCCACGTTCATGGCGGGCGCCGTCCTTAACCAGTTCGGCTGGAACCCGGTGGCCCTATTTGCCAAGGCGATCGAGGTGCACCCAAAGCACGCGGCGATCATGGCGCCGGGTGCCTTCGTCTCCGACCCGGTGAACACGATCTCGCTCGGCCTGGCGTTGATGTTCGGCACGGCCGGGCTGCCGCATATCCTCATGCGCTTCTTCACCGTGAGGGACGCCATTGCCGCCCGGAAGAGCGTGTTCTACGCGACCGGGCTGATCGGCTACTTCTACATCCTGACCTTCATCATCGGCTTCGGCGCCATCGTGCTGGTCGGCACCAACCCGGACTACGCGACGGCCTGGAACGGCTCGTTCACCGCGGCGGCGGGCCTGAAGGGCGGCGGCAACATGCCGGCCATTCACTTGGCCAACGCGGTCGGCGGCGCACCGCTGTTCGGCTTCATCTCCGCCGTGGCGTTTGCCACCATCCTGGCCGTGGTCTCCGGCCTGACGCTCTCGGGCGCCAGTGCCATCAGCCACGACCTGTATGCCAGCGTGATCCGGCGTGGGCGCGTCAGCGACGGGTCCGAGGTGACCGTGTCCAAGATCGCCACCGTCTTCTTGGGCGTGCTCGCCATCGTGCTGGGTGTCGCCTTCGAGAAGGTGAACGTGGCGTTCATGGTGGGGCTGGCGTTCGCCATCGCGGCCTCCGCCAACTTCCCCGTGTTGCTGCTGTCCATGTATTGGAAGGGGTTGACGACGAGGGGTGCCGCAGTTGGTGGCTGGCTCGGGCTGATCGTGGCGACGGTGCTGACGGTGCTCAGCCCGTCGATCTGGCACGACGTGCTGGGCAATCCGGCCGGTATCTTCCCGTACAATGCCCCGGCGCTGTTCTCCATGCCGCTCGCCTTCGTCGCGTGCTGGGTGGTGTCGCTGATGGACCACAGCGCGCAGGCGACGGTCGAGGAGGGCCGGTTCGAGGCACAGTATATCCGCTCACAGACCGGCATCGGCGCCGAGGGGGCCGCGGCGCACTGAGGCGCACGGCCTGCGTTGGAAGGCGGCGCCCGCTTTGAGACGCTGGCGTCTGTCTTTGCACCGGTTAAGCTTGTGAGCCGGCCTTTGTGACACTAGGGTGCGCCCCGCCAAGCCACCCTAGCGTCAAGGAAGAGAATGAGCGCCGAGCCGGCCCAGCGACGGGTTCTGTTGAAAGTGTCGGGCGAGGCCCTGATGGGCGATCGCGAGTATGGCCTCGACGGCGACACGCTACTACGCATCGCCAACGACGTGGCCGCCGTGCTGGCCCAAGGCCATCAAGTTTGCCTGGTGATCGGTGGCGGCAACATCTTCCGCGGCATCTCCGCGGCTGCCCGTGGCATGGATCGCGCCCAGGCCGACTACATGGGTATGATAGCGACTGTGATGAACGCGCTCGGCCTGCAGAACGCGCTGGAGAAGGTCGGCATCCCGACGCGCGTGTTGTCAGCCATCCCCATGGCCAGCGTCTGTGAGCCGTATATCCGCCGCCGGGCCATGCGGCACATGGAGAAGGGAAGGGTGGTGATCTTCGCCGCCGGCACCGGTAACCCATTCTTCACGACGGATACCGCAGCATCGCTGCGGGCAGTGGAGATGGGGTGCGACATGCTGCTGAAGGGTACGCAGGTGGATGGCGTCTACGCCGCGGACCCGCGCAAGTACCCTGACGCCGAGCGGTATGAGACGTTGAGCTACCATGACGTGCTCGCCAACGATCTTGCCGTCATGGATGCCGCCGCCATCAGCGTGGCACGGGAGAACGGTCTGCCGATCGTGGTGTTCAACATCCATGCGGCCGGCGCATTCGCCCAGGTCATGCGGGGCGAGGGCCGCTTCACGACGATTATCGAGAAATCTGCCGAGACCTGACACAGGCTCATCGAGGTGTTCCATGGCCACCGATCTTCCGTCCCTCAAGACTGACCTCACCCGCCGCATGGACGGCGCGATGGAGACCATGCGCCGGGATTTCGCCGGCCTGCGGGCCGGCCGGGCCAGCCCCGCGCTGCTCGAACCCGTCAAGGTTGAGGCGTATGGCTCGGAACTGCCGATCACCCAGGTCGGCACCATCGGCGTACCCGAGTCGCGGATGCTGACGGTGCAGGTGTGGGACAAGACGCTGGTCGGCGCCGTGGAGCGGGCGATCCGCGATTCGGGCCTTGGGCTGAACCCGGCCTCCGATGGCCAAGTGGTGCGTGTGCCGATCCCGCAGCTGACCGCCGAGCGGCGGATCGAGTTGTCGAAGGCGGCCGGGCGCTATGCCGAGGGATCGCGGGTTTCCGTGCGCGGCGTGCGTCGGGATGGCATGGAGCAGATCAAGGCGGCGGAGAAAAAGCACGTCGTCGGCGAGGACGAAGCCAAGACATGGTCGGACGAGGTGCAGAAGCTCACCGACTCCTATATCAAGCGCATCGATGACGGATTGGTCGACAAAGAGCGTGAGATCAAGCAGGTCTAGCAGCTGAGAGAGGTGGGACCGTTGAACGTGCAGCCCAATCGGCTGGTGTCCGAGGTAGCGGACCCTCCGTTGCCCGCCCATGTCGCCATCATCATGGATGGCAACAGGCGCTGGGCCGCCGGCCGCGGGCTGCCTCGGGTCGCCGGGCACCGCGCCGGGGCCGCGGCCGTGCGCCGCACCATCGAAGCGTCGATCCAGGCCGGCGTCCGTTGGCTTACGCTGTATGCCTTCAGCAGCGAGAACTGGAGCCGCCCGCCGTCGGAGGTTCTCGATCTCACCGGCCTGCTGCGGCACTATCTGCGGCAGGAATTGGCGGAACTGAAGGCCCAGGGCGTGAGATTGCGCGTGATTGGTGACCGGACGCGCTTCGACGCCGACATCTGCGCCGACCTGGAGCGGGCGGAGCGTGAGACGGCGGGCAACGGGCGGCTAAACCTCAACGTGGCGCTGTCCTATGGCGCGCGGGCCGAGATCGCTGCCGCCGCGCGCCGTGCCGCAGAAGCCGTGCGCGCCGGCACGCTCGACCCGGCGGCGCTGGACGAGGCGGTATTCGCGCGCTTCCTGTCCACCTCCGGCATGCCGGATCCGGACCTGGTCATCCGGACCAGCGGCGAGCACCGGCTGAGCAACTTCCTGCTCTGGCAATCGGCCTACGCCGAACTCGTGTTCACCGACGTGCTGTGGCCGGATTTTGGGCCGGCCGAGTTCGGCGCCGCCCTGCTGGAGTTCGCGCGGCGCGAGCGGCGGTTCGGAGCCCGTCCTGGATAAGCAAGGCGGGGGTGCAGCTGCCACGCGTTGGGGGGATCTTCGGCTGCGCGTCATCTCCGCCGCGGTGCTGGCACCGCTGGCCCTGATATGCGTGTGGGCCGGTGGCTGGCTTTTTGCGCTCATGCTCCTGGCCGGGCTTGCCGGCATCGTTTGGGAGTGGGGTACGATGTGCCGCTGGCGTCCAGTCCCGTTGCTGCTCGGTGCGGCCTATGCCTGTGCCGCTTTCAGTTCGCTATGGAGCTGGCGCGAGATCGGCGGCGTCGCGGCCATTTACCTTTTACTCGCTATTGTCTGGTGTAGTGACATCGGGGCCTACGCCGTCGGGCGTCTGGTGGGCGGCCGGCGTTTGGCACCCAGCGTGTCGCCGGGTAAAACCTGGAGCGGAGCGGCGGGAGGTCTTGTGGCGGCAATTATTCCGGCGATCGTGGTGTCGGGCACGACCTTGAGTATTCTTGCGGCG
>CAXSEK010000357.1:0-3948 GCA_964235625.1 uncultured Acetobacteraceae bacterium | reverse complement strand
GGGGCTGATCGACCTGATCATCCCGCGTGGCGGCAAGTCCCTGGTCGAGCGCGTGCAGCGCGAGGCGCGGGTGCCCGTGCTGGCGCATGCGGAGGGGATGAACCACTTGTTCGTGCACGCGGCGGCCGACCACTCGATGGCCTGCGCGCTGCTCGTGAACAGCAAGCTGCGCCGCACCGGCGTGTGCGGTGCGACCGAGACGCTGCTGGGGGACTCGGCCGGCATCGCGGACCTGCTGCCGCCGTTGATCGCCGCCACGGCCGCGTTCGGGTGCCGGTTCCGCGCCGACGAACACGCCCGGGCAATCCTGCCCGACCTGCCGGCCGCCGAGCCCGGCGATTTCGACACCGAGTGGCTGGATGCCGTGCTGAACGTCGCCGTGGTGGACGGCGTGGACGGCGCGCTCGCCCACATCGCGCGCCACGGCAGCGAGCACACGGACGCCATCGTCACCGCTGACGAGGCCGCAGCGCAGCGTTTCCTGGCCGGGGTGTCCTCCGCGGTGGCGCTGTGGAACGCCTCCACCCAATTCTGCGACGGTGGCGAGTTCGGCTTCGGCGCGGAGATCGGGATCGCTACCGGGCGGCTCCACGCCCGCGGGCCGGTGGGGCCGGAACAGCTGACCACCTACCGCACCGTGGTGACCGGCACGGGGCAGGTCCGGCCCTGAGCCTCCGGCCCGCGACGCCTGTTCCCCGGTTCGGCCATCGCTGCCGGTTGCGGATCGGGATCCTCGGCGGCTCGTTCAACCCGGCGCATGCGGGGCACCGGCATCTGGCGCAGGTGGCGTTGCAGCGGCTGCGGCTGGATCAGGTGTGGCTGCTGGTATCGCCGGGCAACCCGTTGAAGAAGGCGAACGGCATGGCCCCGTTGGCGGACCGGCTGGCCTCGGCGCGCGGCATCGCGGACGGGCGCCGGGTGGTGGCGACGGCGATCGAGCATCAGTTGGGCACGCGCTACACCGCCGACACCTTGCGGGCGCTGCGCCGGCTGTTTCCGCGGGTGCGGTTCGTGTGGCTGATGGGGGCCGACATCCTGGCCGAGTTGCCGCGCTGGCGGCGGTGGATCGGGATCGCCCGCGCCGTGCCGTTCGCCGTGGTGCCCCGCCCCGGCTACAACCATCGCGCGCTGGCGGGGAAAGCGGCGCGGCGGCTGCGGCGGGCCTGGCACACGGCGCGGGAGGCGCCGATACTGGTGCAGATCGGGCCGCCGGCGTGGACCTTCTTGCCGGCATCGCAGAATGCCATATCGGCGACGGCCTTGCGCGCGGCATACTCGGGTGCCACGCCACTTCAAGCCGGAGCAGGACCATAGCCAGGAAGCCCACCACCGCCGACCCCGCCGCCAAGCCGCCCGCCAAGCGGCGTACGCCCAAGCCGCCGGCAGCGTTGCAGGAGGCGGCCAAGGCGCCGGGCACGCCCCGTAAGAAGGCCGCCGCCGCCGGGCCGAAGCCGCGCGCGCCGCGCAAGCCCAAGGCCAAGCCGGCCGAAGCATCCAAGCTGGACCTGATCCAGACGCTGATCGTGACCAGCCTGGAGGACGACAAGGCGGAGAACGTGATCGTGCTGGACCTGGCCGGGCGCGCCGCCTTCACCGACCGCATGGTGATCGCGACCGGCCTGGCAGACCGCCAGATCAGCGCGATGGCGACGCATCTGCAGGAGAAGCTGCACGGCGCCGGCGTGGGCCACGTGCCGGTGGAGGGCGCTGGCGGGTCGGACTGGGTGCTGATCGATGTCGGCGACATCGTGGTGCACCTGTTCAAGCCCGAGGCGCGCGACCTGTATGCGCTGGAGAAGATGTGGGGCGCCGAGCTGGACGACGAGGTGGCAGAGGCGGACCCGGTGGCATGAGCGATCTGTACGAGCAGGATTTCTTCCGCTGGGCCAACTTGCAGGCGCAACTGCTGCGTGAGGGCCGGGTGACCGAGGCGGATATCGACCACATCGCGGAGGAGATCGAGGATCTGGGTCAGAACCGCCGCAAGGAGCTACAGAACCGGCTCGCCGTCCTGTTGATGCATCTACTGAAGTGGCAATACCAGCCAGGGCTTCGCAGCCGGAGCTGGAAGCTGACGATCGACGAGCAACGCGATCAGATCGCTGACCACCTGGACGAGAATCCCAGCCTTCGCCCGACGCTCTCAGCTTCGGTCGACCGGGGATACCACTACGCCCTGTTGCGCGCCGAGAAGGAGACCGGACTGGCGCGCCAGAGTTTTCCGGACGCCTGCCCATACCAGGCAGCGGACATCTTGGATGCCAGCTTCCTTCCCGGAGAGCCTTGATGCAACCCGAACGCGTCGCCGACTATCCCCGCCCGCCGCGGCTCGAACGGGTGGCGGAGCCGATCCGCATCGTGCTCGGCGGTGAGACCATCGCCTCCACCGTGGCGGCGTGGCGCGTGCTGGAGACGACGCACCCGCCCAGCTACTACATCTCGCCGGACGCCTTCGTCCCCGGCGCGCTCGGCGCCTCGGCCCGGCACTCGTTCTGCGAGTGGAAGGGGCATGCCGATTACGTCAACCTGACCGGCGGCGGTCGCACCGTGCGGGATGCGGGGTGGTTCTACCCGGACCCCATACCGGCGTTCGCGCCGCTGAAGGACCACGTGGCGGTGTATGCCGGGCTGATGGACGCCTGCTTCGTCGGCGATGAGCAAGTCACGCCGCAACCCGGCGGATTTTACGGCGGCTGGGTCACCACCAACCTGATCGGGCCGTTCAAAGGGGCGCGTGGGACCGAGTTCTGGTAGGACGCCGGGCAGTCGGTGGCCGGCGCGGACGCAGGTCTACCTGTGGCGCCGGCAGCGTGTCCGCATAGGCCCGGCCGTTCCACGCCCAGCGGTCGTCGGGGCCGACCAGCAAGTCGTGCATGCCGCCGTGCTCGCCCTGTTCCACCACCACGGCGCCGCTGACCGCGTCCAGGATCTTGGTCCAGCCCGTCCTGGTCGGCAGGTAGACCGAAGTGGAGCACCCGGCGGAGCCGCAGGCGCGGGGCGATTGCACCTGCACGAACAGCGCGGGGCCGATGCCGGACGCGCCGAGGTGCTGGCTGCCGAGCAGCAGCAGGGCGCCGGCGCCGCCATCCTCGACATCGGCCGCGGCGACGCGCTTGGCCGTGGCCTCGAGCGGGGTGCCCGGCATGGGTGCCAGCTTCACGGGGCCAGACGGGGCGAGGGCCCTGGGAGCCGGGGCGGCGGCTGCCAGCAGGAAGGCGGCGCTGAGCAGCAGGATCGGGCGCATGGCGGGGCGTCTCCTTCGTTCCTGTCCGCTATGTCCCGACTCGCCGCGCCGTTGCAACAGCGATGCGGCTGATCGCGGTCGGGCGATTGCGTGCCGGGCCGGAAGCCGACCTGTTCGCGCGCTACAACGCCCGCCTCCGCCCGCCCTTGGCGGTGACGGAGGTAGCCGAGGGCCGGGGCGCCCCGGCCGAGATCAAGCGGCGCGAGTCCGAGGCGCTGCTGGCGGCGACGCCGCCGCAGGCCCTGGCGGTGGCGCTGGACAGCGGCGGGGTGGCGCCGGACAGCGCGGGCCTGGCCGTGCTGCTGGAACGTTGGCTCGGCGCCTCCCGCCCGTTGTGTTTCCTGCTGGGCGGGGCGGAGGGGCTGGACGGGTCGGTGCTGGCCCGGGCGGATGCGGCGCTGTCGCTGGGCAAGATGACGTGGCCGCATCTGCTGGTACGGCCGATGCTGGCCGAGCAGCTGTTCCGGGCGCGGGCGATCGCGACAGGGCACCCGTACCACCGGGCGGGGCGGCCGGGGTAAGGGGGGGAACAAAATCGATGCTCCCTGTATCGTCGTTCACGGGAAGGTAGACGACCGCACTTGGCAGAGTTCCGCCGGGAGCCTTGAATGATACGGTCGCGGCGCCGCCCGCGATCCGGAGTATCTTACATGCCCAGCGTTCCCCGCCCCGCCATGCTGATCATTCTGGATGGCTGGGGCTGG
>CAXSEK010000356.1:0-3955 GCA_964235625.1 uncultured Acetobacteraceae bacterium | reverse complement strand
GATGACGTCCGGATCGCGGCGTTCCTTCATCGTCATGGACGAGATCATGGCGCCTTGCTTGGCCAGCACCGTCTTGTCGAGGTTCGCGTTCTCCAGCGCCTCCTTGGCTTGGCCCATGCCGGGCAGCATGCCAACGATGGAGGAGATCGACCCCATCTTGGTGATCTGCTTCAGCTGCTTGGCGTAGTCGTCGAGGTCGAACTTGCCGGCCATCATCTTGGCGGCGAGCTTCTCGGCCTCCTCCTCGTCCACGGTCTCGGCGGCGCGTTCCACCAAGCCGACGATGTCGCCCATGCCCAGGATGCGCCCGGCGACGCGCTCGGGGTGGAAGTCCTCCAACGCATCGATCTTCTCGCCGGAGCCGGTGAGCTTGATCGGCGCGCCGGTGATCGCCCGCATGGACAGAGCAGCGCCGCCGCGGGCGTCGCCATCCATCCGGGTCATCACAATACCGGTGATGCCCAATGCCTCGTTGAAGGCGCGGGCGGTGTTCACGGCGTCCTGGCCGGTCATCGCGTCCACGACCAGCAGCGTCTCCGCCGGGTTGGTCTCGGCGCGGATGGCACGCACCTCGTCCATCAACGCGGCGTCGATCGATAGGCGGCCCGCGGTGTCCAGGATCACCACGTCATAGACTTCACGCCGGGCCGTCTCCATCGCGCGGCGGGCGATCTCCACCGGGGTCTGCCCGGCGACGATCGGCAGGCTGGTGACGCGGGCCTGTTGGGCCAACTGGGCCAACTGGAGCTGAGCGGCCGGGCGCTGGGTGTCGAGCGAGGCGAGCAGCACCTTCTTCTTCTCGCGTTGATTCAGCCGCAGCGCGATCTTGCCGGAGGTCGTGGTCTTGCCGGAGCCCTGGAGGCCAACCATCAGGATCGGGACGGGTGCGGCGGCAGCCAGGTTCAGCTGTACGGCACCGGCCCCGCCCAAGGCGTCCACCATCGCGTCGTTGACGGCCTTGATCACCTGCTGTCCGGGGGCGACGCTGTCCAGCACCTCGATTTGGGTGGCGGCTTCACGCACCTTGGCGATGAAGTCCTTCACCACCGGCAGGGCGACGTCAGCCTCTAGTAGGGCCAGGCGCACTTCCCGCAACGCTTCCGCGATGTCGATCTCGGACAAGCGGCCGCGCTTGCGCAGCCCCTCGAACACCCCATTCAGCTTGCCCGACAGCGTGTCGAACATCACGGTCACTCCACAACGCAGATCGCGCCGCTGCGCGACCATCGCGGAGCGGCGGTGCCCCTTGGGGGCGGGGCACCTTGGGCGCCCCAGGCGCCGGTATGGGCAAAACCGGCAGCGACGTCAAGAACGGGGCAAGGTTGCGCCGGGGGCGGGGGTTCTGTATCGGCGGCAAACCGGCTTCCCATCAAGGTGTGCGCATGCGACGGCTCTCGATCCTCCTCCTCGTCGCAGTCTGGCTTCTGCCGGAGGTCGGCCCAGCCCGTGCCCAGGCGTCGCCCGACCAGATGAACAAGCTGTCGCTGGAGGCGCTCACCACGCCGGCGCCCGGCGGCAATCCCGGCTCGCCCGGACGCCGGGCCTACCAGCGCTCGTTCTACAGCGGCCTCAGCCGATACCGTCAGCGGTCCAGCTACGGCGCGCGGCGCTACAGCTATCACCCCCGGTCGGGCTATCGCCGCCGCGGCTCCTACCGGAGCAGCCGCAGCTACCACCAGACCGGCTATCACCGCAGTCGGAGCTATTCCAGCCATAACGGCAGCCGGAGTCACCGCAGCTACCGCCCGCAATACGCGCCGGCCTACCACCGCTATCGCCGCTACCGCTGAACGATGGCATTCCTGACCGACTTCGCGGACCAGGCCGTCATGCTGCCGCTGGCCGCCGTGATCGGTTTGGCGCTGGCGCTGTCCGGCTGGTGGCGGGGCTGTGCCGCCTGGGGTTTCGCCGTGGTGGGCGTGCTCGGCACCATCGCCGTGCTGAAATACGTGTTCTTCGCCTGCTTCAGCATACTTGGTGCCAGCGGCATCCACAGCCCGAGCGGCCATACGGCCGCCGCTTGCATGATCATGGGGGGCGGACTGATGCTATTCCTGCGGTCGCGGTTGCCGGTAGCCGCGCTGGGCGCCATCCCGGTCGGCTTCGCGGTGCTGTTCGGCATCTCGCGCCTGGCGGTGCACGCGCATTCGGTGCCGGAGGTGCTGCTGGGTGGCGCGATCGGCCTGGCCGGCGTGGCGGTGCTCGCATTGCTGGCCGGTCCGCGGCCGCCGGCGAGGGTCTGGCCGGCGGCCTTGGCGGCCGTTGCAGTGCTGGTCGGACTGCACGGGCTGCGCCTGCATGCCGAGACGGCGGTGCACGGGTTCGCGTTGTTCACCTGGCTACCGCTGCCAACCGATTGCCACGCTTGAGGAACAGTCCAGCACGCCCGTTTGCAAACGGAGTGGGTTCGGCTAAGCCGTCGCCCTGGGCGGGTCTCCGCATCGCGACATCTTCCACCAGGAGCATATATTTTGGCAGTGACGGTAACGCAGGTAATCCCTCCCACTGGCGCGCCGTTTGCGGCAGCGACGATCACCGTGGACAGCGTCCGGAACACGGAGGACGTCATGTATTTCTTGACAACAGCCGCGGGTGCGGCGAACGGCGCGATCCAAGCGGATTACACACTCGACCCGACGACGGGCGCTCCGACGGTGCGGGACACAGGGTTCTTCCAGCCGAACGGGTCGAGCGTCATCACTTACTACGGCAACGAGGCAACCAATCCGACCGTATTGGCGGTGGAAGCTGCGGTCCCAGGTTTCTTGCCTGCCAACCCCGGCTTTGCGTTCACGCAATATACCTACTCGGCACCGAATGTATTGGCTCAGGTCACTGCGACCGATTTCTCCGGCAAGACCTATGTCGGAACTGGCACCGGCGTTCTTTAGCTCCGCCGGCGCATCCGCCATTCCAGGTTGAGCCCGGGCAGGCTCGTCGCGGTCGCGGTGAAGGCGAACTCGGTCTTCTGCATCACCAACGCGCCGGGCACCGCGAACCCGGCGCTACGAGCGGCCCCGATCCGGTTCGGAGAGGATCCGTGTTCGCCAATCGACCAGCATCTCGGTCAGGGTTTGCGACCACGGGATGGCGGGCGCCCATTGCAGAACGCGCCGCGCCAGGGCGGAGTCGCCGGCGGCCAGCGTGATCTCGGATGGGCGCAGACGTGACGGGTCGGTCCGTGTCGCCGCCTCGACGCCGGCCAGCTCCAGCAGCTCCGCCAGCACGTCGCCCACGCGCCGGGGCTGGCCGGACGCAATGTTG
Source organism: uncultured Acetobacteraceae bacterium (assembly GCA_964235625.1). Classification (GTDB taxonomy): domain Bacteria; phylum Pseudomonadota; class Alphaproteobacteria; order Acetobacterales; family Acetobacteraceae; genus LMUY01. Next base: position 691 of record CAXSEK010000356.1, on the reverse strand, counting down.
AGCACGGTGCCGGACTCGATCGCGTCGCGGTGCAACAGACATAGCGCGTAGGCGTGGCAGACGTCCCGCACGTCCAGGAAGTCCCGCAATGGGTCGAGTGCGCCGACGTTCAACTCCGCCGGCTGCAAGCCCGCGTCGATCCGCGCCACTTGGCGAGCGAAGGCGGCCACGACGAACTGATCGGACTGGCCCGGCCCGGTGTGGTTAAACGGCCGGGCACGGATGATTTGGAGACCCTCCCGTGCCATGGCGCCGAGCGCCAGGTCCGCCGCCGCCTTGGTGGCACCATAGGTGTTCATCGGGTTCAGCGCCGCCGTCTCGTCCAGCGCCACGCCGCGCTTGAACGACTGCCCGTAGGCGTCGGCCGTAGAGGCGAACAGCAGAGTGCAACCTGGCAGCGTGGCTAATGCCCGGGCGAGGGTGAGCGTGCCCCCCACATTCACCCGCCAGGCCAGGTCGGGGTCGGCCTGCGCCGCGGGAATGGCCGAGACCGCGGCCAGGTGGATGCAGGCATCGGGTCGGGCCGTCCGCACCCCGTCCCGCACAGCTGCCGCGTCCGTCACGTCGAACGCCGAAGGCATCACGGCCGCGTCCGGGAACGCGGCCTGCAATGCCACTGTCAGGTGCCGGCCCACGAAACCGAAGGCGCCGGTTACGAGGATCCGGTCCAGGCGGCGGGGGGGCGCCGCCG
>CAXSEK010000355.1:0-3969 GCA_964235625.1 uncultured Acetobacteraceae bacterium | reverse complement strand
GGCGGGATCGCGGTCGGCGGCCAGCGCATCATGCCGCGGCTGGTGTTCGCCGACTACCAGTCCAACACGCCGCGCGCAGTACAAGCGGCGGACCGGCTGATCACGCAGGACCGGTGCAGCTTGCTGTTCGGCCCGCTCGGCTCCGGCGCCACCAAGGCCACGTCCTCCGTCGCGGAGCGCTACAAGGTGCCGCTGATCGCTGCCAGCGCCTCCTCCCGCGAGGTCTACGACCAGGGCTACAAATACCTGTTCGGCACCTTCACCCCGAACGACACATTGACGAAGCCGCTGGTGGACATCGTGCGCGCCCAGGCGCCGGACGTGACCAGCATCGCGATCCTGGCGCGCAACGACCTGTTGCCGCTGGCCATCGCGCAGGAGATGGACGCGGCGGCCAAGGCGCACGGCCTCGCCGTCACCAGCTTCGACAGGTATGCGATCGGCACGCTGGACCATGCGAGCGCCATCGCCACCATGGCCGGGGCGGCGCCGAAATGGGTGTTCGCGACCGGCTACGTGAACGACCTGATGCTGATCCGCCGCCAGATGGCCGAGCTGAAGCTGACCGCGCCCGTGATCGCCATGCTGGCCGGGCCCGCCTACCGCGAGTTCCGCGAGGAATTGGGCCCGCTGGCCGAGGCCGTGACGACCGCCTCCTGGTGGGCGCCGGCCGCGGCCTATACCGGCTGCAAGGGGCCATGGGGCAGCACGGATGCGTTCGTGCAGGCTTACCAGGCCAAGCTCGGCACGGTGCCGGATTATGGCGAGGCGTCCGCCGTGGCGTGCGGCGTGGCCGTGCAGCTAGCGCTGGAGGCGGCGGGCAGCACGGACCCGGTCGCGTTGCGGGATGCCCTGGCGGCGCTGGATGCACCGACGTTCTTCGGCCCGCTGAAATTCGGCCCGGACGGCCAGGAGACGGCGCTGAAGCCGCCGGTGCAGCAGATCCAGGATGGCAAGCTGGTCGTGCTGTATCCGGACGAGATCAAGCAGGCGTCGTTCCGGCGCGTCCCGTGACGTGCTAGCCCAGGTCCTCGTCAACCGTGTGATCCTCGGCGGCTTGTACGCCTGCGTGTCCGCCGGATTCTCGCTGGTGTGAGGCGTGCTGAACGTCATCAACCTGCTGCATGGGACGCTGGTCGTGCTGGGCGGCTACCTGGCGTAGCTGGCTTGGCGGGATCTCGGGCTGCACCCGATCCTGGCGCTGCCCGGCATCGCGCTGCTCACAGCCGCCCTCGGCGCCTGCGTGCAGGCGGGGCTGCTCAACCCCGTGATGGGGCGCCGGTGCTGATCACGCTGGTGGTGACCTTCGGGCTGGACCTGGTGCTGAACAATGCGCTGCTGCTCGGCTTCGGCGCCGACTACCGGACGATCCGCCCGGCCTGGAGCCTGGGCACGGCGGAGCTGGCGGGGTTGCGCATCCCGCTCGACCGCGCGATGGCAGCGGCGGCGGCGCTGGGCATGACGGGGCTGCTCTGGTTGCTGCTGCGGCGGTCCTGGCTGGGGCGTGCGATCGTGGCGGTGCGCATGAACGGGGACGCGGCGGCGTTGATTGGAATCCGGGTGCGCCGGGTGTATGTTGCGACCTTCGCGCTGGGGGCGGGGCTGGCCGGGGCGGCGGGGGCGCTGCTGGGGCTGGTGTTCCCGATCTCGCCGCTCGCCTCCGAATCCTATCTCGGCATGCTGCTGATCCTGCTGCTGGCGGTGCGGCCGGACGGGCTGTTCGGCCGCAAGGGTTCGCTTGACGGGCGGCCATGCTAGTGTTCCGCGTGGCCAACGGCAATCCGCTCGACCCAGCTGCCCGGGCCGCCTCCGTGAGCAGCGGCGCCGCGCCCGCGAGCGGGTTTGCCGCCTTAGTGCCGGAACTGGGTGTGGCGGACATCACCGCCAGCCTGCGTTTCTGGTGCGGCCCGCTAGGGTTCCAGGTCGCCTACGACCGGCCCGCCGCGCGGTTCGCCTACCTGACCCGCGGCCCGTTGCAAGTCATGCTATGTCAGCTGAATGGCAGCTGGGAGACGGCCGCGTTGGAGCGGCCGTTCGGCCGCGGCATGAACCTGCAGATGGCCGTAAGCAAGGCCGCCCCCTTGCTCGCCGCCCTGGAGAGTGCTGGCTGGCCATTGTTCGAAGTGCCGGCCGAGGCGTGGTACCGAGTAGGCGAGAATGAGACCGGCCAGCTCGAGTTCCTCGTGCAGGATCCGGACGGTTATCTGCTGCGCTTCGCCGAGCCGCTCGGGATGCGCCCGGCCGCGACCTGAGGGCCGGTAGCATGGCCTCTGGTCGGCGCGGCCTCTTGGCCCTCCTGGCGTTGGCCGTCGCGTGCATGGGGCTGGCGGCGCTGGGTGGCCCGTATGCGCTGCGGCTCGGCATGCTGCTGGCGATGGACGTCACGCTCGCCACCAGCTGGAACCTGCTGGGCGGCATGGCGGGCTATCCCTCCTTTGCCACGGCGGCGTTCTTCGGCGTGGGCGCCTATGCCGGCGCGCTCGCCTGGGCGGCCGGGGGCGTGGCGGCCGGGGTGGTGGCCGCCTCGGTCGGCATGCTGGTGCTGCCGTTGCGCGGACACTACTTCGCCATCGCCAGCCTGGCGGTGGTGATCGTGCTGCGCCAGGTCGCGACCAACTGGACGGGGCTGACCGGTGGCGGCATGGGCCTGAACCTGCCGGTCCCGCATTCCAGCCCAGAGACCCAGGCGCTGATGTTCTACGCCGGGCAGGCGGTCGTGGCGTTGCTGGCGGTCGGCGTGGCGGGCCTGGTCGCGTCCGGCCGGCTCGGCTTCGCCCTGCGCTGCATCCGGCAGAACGAGACGGCGGCCGGCATGCTCGGCCTGGACGCCCGCGCCGCCAAGGTCGCCGCGTTCACGCTCTCCGCCGTCATGGCGGGCCCGGCGGGTGCGATCTACGCCTCCAGCGTGTCCTACATCGAGCCCGGTGACGTGTTCGACCTGGTGCTGACGGTGGAGCCGATCATCATGGCCATGCTGGGCGGTGCGGGCACGGTGGCAGGCCCGGTGCTGGGGGCGGCGCTGTTCCTGGCGCTGGAGCAGACGGTGTGGGCCAACTTCCTGTCGGTGCACGCGGCCGTGCTGGGCGCCGTGGTGGTCGTGCTGGCGATCTTCCTGCCGGAGGGCGTGTTGGGCCGGCTGCGGCGGTGGGCGTGACGGCGCTGCTGGAGGTGCGCGGCCTGGGCGTTCGTTTCGCCGGGCTGCAGGCGCTGTCGGACGTGTCGCTGCAACCGGAGGCCGGCGAGGTGATCGGCCTGATCGGGCCGAACGGCGCGGGCAAGACCACGCTGATCAACGCGGTGAGCGGCGCCGTGCGCTTCCGCGGCCAGGTGGTGTTCGCGGGGCGGGCGATCCCGGGCCTCAAGCCGTTCCAGGTGGCCCGGCGGCGGCTGGCCCGGACGTATCAGATCGTGCAGCCGTTCCCCGCGATGACGGTGCGGGACAACGTTGCCGCCGGGGCGCTGTTCACCCGGGCCGAACCGTCCTTGCCGAAGGCACGCGCCTGGGCGGACGCCGTGCTGGACCGCGTGGGGCTCGCCGCCGTCGCGGACCGGCCGGCGGCACAGCTCACCCTGGCCCAGCGCAAGCGGCTGGAGGTGGCCAAGGCGCTCGCCGCCCGGCCACGCATGCTGCTGCTGGACGAGGTGAATGCCGGGCTGAACGCGTCCGAGACCGAGGGCGCGCTCACCCTGATCCGCGGCATCGCGGCCGAGGGCGTGACGGTGCTGCTGGTGGAGCACCTGATGCGGGTGGTGTCGGGGGTGTGCCACCGCGTGGTGGTGCTGCACCACGGCCGGCTGATCGCCGACGGCCCGCCCGCCGCCGTGCTCGCCGACCCGGCGGTGGTCGCCCGGGCCGGCGCCGCACGCGGGCTGGAGCGGGCCTACGCCCTGTTCCCCCGCCTGCGGGAGCGGCGGCGGCAGGACGCGTCCACCCTGTCCGGCGGCGAGCAGCAGATGTGCGCGATCGCC
>CAXSEK010000354.1:0-3978 GCA_964235625.1 uncultured Acetobacteraceae bacterium | reverse complement strand
CGACCAGGGGGCCGACGACACCACCAACGCCGTGTCCATCCGCGCCTTCTTCGCCCGAACCGCCGGCGTGCGGACCACCACCCATACGGCGGAGGCCACGATCATCCAGACCCGGCACCGCATCCCGGAGCAGCCGCTGCGCGAGGGCCAGATCCTGGTCTACCAAGTGCCGCAGCCCGAGCCGCTCTCCGCGTTGGAGCCGAGCCGTGCCGAAACGCGGCGCATGCACGGAATGGCCGAATACGGGCTGATGCACGTGAAGCTCTACGAGGATATCGCGCGCTACGGCCACGTCTCGATCGCCTACAGCTACCCGGTGATGGTGAACGGGCGCTACCTGATGTCCCCCAGCCCGATCCCGGCCTTCGACAACCCGAAGCTGCACATGTCGCCGGCGTTGCAGCTGTTCGGAGCCGGGCGGGAGAAACGGATCTACGCCCTGCCGCCCTACACGCCCGTCCGCTCGCTGGATTTCGACGACCACCCGTTCCGCCTGACCCGGGCGCCGCACACCTGCGCGCTGTGCGGGTCGGACGGCACGTACCTGGACGAGGTGGTCACCGACGACCAGGGCGGCCGCATGTTCGTGTGCTCGGACACGGATTGGTGCGAGGGGAAGCGGGCATGAGAAGCGGTGCACGGTTTCACGCCCCCTCCCCTTGTGGGAGGGGGCTGGGGGGAGGGGTGGCGACGCCCCGAACTGACCCCGTTTCACAAAAGCTTTCCGGCTGGCTGAGTGCCGCCTGCACCCCTCCCCTAGCTTCTCCCACAAGGGGAGGGGGACAGGGTATGCGGATGTCCCATCCATGACCCCCCTCCTCTCCGCCCGCCACCTTGGCCTCCACTTCGGCCCCATCCCCGCCCTGGTGGACGTGGACGCCGACCTCTGGCCCGGCGAGGTCCTGGCCGTCGTCGGTGAATCCGGCTCCGGCAAGACCACCCTCCTGAACGTTCTCGCCGGCACGCTGCAACCCGCCCAGGGCACCGTCACCTACACCGACCCGGCGGGTGCGGCGCACGACCTGCACGCCATGCCCGCCCCCGCCTTGCGTGCGCTGCACCGGTCCGACTGGGGGTTCGTGCGGCAGGACGCGCGCACCGCGCTGCGGATGGGCGTCACCGCCGGCGGCAATGTCGGCGAGCGGCTGATGGCGCAGGGCGGGCGCCACTACGGCGATATCCGTGCGACGGCGATCGATTGGCTGCGCCAGGTGGAGATCGACGCCGACCGGGTGGATGACCTGCCGCGCACCTTCTCCGGCGGCATGCTGCAGCGGCTGCAGATCGCCCGCACCCTGGTCACCCATCCGCGCCTGGTGTTCATGGACGAGCCGACCGGTGGGCTGGACGTCTCGGTTCAGGCCCGGCTGCTGGACCTGATCCGCGGCCTGGTCGCCCGGCTTGGCATTGCCGTGGTGCTGGTCACCCACGATATCGGCGTGGCCCGCCTGCTCGCCGGCCGCATCATGGTGATGCAGCGCGGCCGGGTGGTGGAGGCGGGGCTGACCGACCAGGTGCTGGACGACCCACAGCACGCCTACACCCAGCTACTCGTCAGCTCGGTCCTGCAAGCATGACGGTCGTGTTGCGAACGGAGGATCTCGGCAAGGCCTTCACCCTCCATCTCCAGGGCGGCCTCACGCTTCCCGTGCTCTCCGGCATCGGCCTGACCCTGTACGAAGGCGAGTGCGTGGCGCTGCACGGGCCCTCGGGCGCCGGCAAGTCGACGCTGATGCGCAGCATCTACGCCAATTACCGTGCCAGCCACGGCCGCATCCTGGTGCGGCATGAGGGCGCCATGGTGGACATCGCCGCCGCCGACCCGCGCACCGTGTTGGCCGTGCGGCGCCGCACCCTCGGCTACGTCAGCCAGTTCCTGCGCGTCGTCCCCCGCGTGGCCTCGCTCGCCATCGTGGCCGAGGCCGTGGCGGCACGCGGCAGCACCGAGCCGGACGCCGAAGCCCGCGCCCTGCTGCGCCGCTTCAACCTGCCGGACCGGCTGCATGGGCTGCCCCCCGCCACCTTCTCCGGCGGCGAGCAGCAGCGCGTGAACCTGGCCCGCGGGTTCGCCGGCCGCCACCCCATCTTGCTGCTGGATGAGCCGACCGCCTCGCTGGACCGAGTCAACCGGGACGTGGTGGTGGACGTGATCCGCGAGGCAAAGGCGTCCGGCGTCGCCATCCTCGGCATCTTCCACGATGCGGACATGCGCGCCGCCGTAGCGGACCGGGTGTTCGACGTTAGCTGACTAGGCCCTGCCGCCTCCTGCAGCTCTCCTCAGATGTGCAGCGCGCGCCCTTCCACGGCTAGCGCCGCCTCCTTCACCGCCTCGTTCAGGCTTGGATGCGCGTGGCAGGTGCGGGCGACGTCCTCGCTGCTGGCGCCGAACTCCATGGCGGTGGCAATCTCGGCGATCAGCGTGCCGGCATCCGGGCCGATGATGTGGGCGCCGAGGATCTGGTCGGTGTCCTTGTCGGCAAGGATCTTCACGAACCCGTCCGTCGAGCCCATCGCGCGGGCGCGGCCGTTGGCGGTGAAGGGGAACTTGCCGACCTTGTAGGCGCGGCCGTCGGCCTTCAACATCTCCTCGGTAGCACCAATGGAGGCCACTTCCGGCCAGGTGTAGACCACGCCCGGGATCACGCCGTAGTTCACGTGCCCGGCCTGCCCGGCGAGGATTTCGGCGATCGCGACCCCCTCCTCCTCCGCCTTGTGGGCCAACATCGGGCCGGTGACGATGTCGCCGATCGCGTAGATGCCGGGCACGTTGGTCGCGTAATGCGCGTCGATCTTGATGCGCTTGCGGTCGTCCAGCGCGACCCCGGCTTCCTCGATACCGAGCCCCTCGTAATACGGGCGGCGGCCGATCGCGACCAGCACGACATCCGCCTCCAGCGTCTCCGCCGGGCCACCGGCCGCTGGCTCCAGCGTCAACGCCACACCATGGTCCGTCTTGGCAGCGCCGGTGACCTTGGTCTTCAGCCGGAAGCTCATGCCCTGCTTGCCGAGCACGCGCTCGAACGTCTTGCCGATCTCGGTGTCCATGCTGGCGACCAGGCGGTCCAGGAACTCCACCACCGTCACCTTGGCGCCGAGCCGCAGCCACACGCTGCCGAGTTCGAGGCCGATATAGCCGCCGCCGATCACCACCAAGTGGCTGGGAACCTTATCCAGCTCCAGCGCGCCGGTGGAGGACACGATCGTCTTCTCATCGACTTCGAGCCCGGGCAGCGGGATGCTCTCGCTGCCGGTCGCGATCACGATGCTCTTGGCCTCATACTCGGTGCCTGCGACGGACACCTTGCCGGCGGCGAGGATGCGGCCCTCGCCCTTGAGCCAGGTCACCTTGTTCTTCTTGAACAGGAACTCCACGCCCTTGACGTTGGCGGTGACCACCTCGCCCTTGCGCGCCTGCATGCGGGCGAGATCGAGCTTCACGCTCTCGATGATCACGCCGTGATCCTTGAAGCCGTGCGTCGCCTCCTCGAAGTTCTCCGAGGATTGCAGCAACGCCTTCGACGGGATGCATCCGATGTTCAGGCAGGTGCCGCCGAGCGTGGCGCGCTTTTCCACGCAGGCAACCTTCAGCCCTAATTGAGCGGCGCGCAGGGCGCACACATAGCCGCCGGGGCCGGCGCCGATGACGATCAGGTCGTAGCTATCACTCATCACTCATTCTTTCTTTTCTGCCTGCCTGCTCCCTCTCCCTCGGGAGAGGGCCGGGGTGAGGGGCGGTCACGGAGGAAAGATGGTGCCAGGACGCCCCTCACCCAACCCTCTCCAAGAGGGAGAGGGCTTAGAAAGAGGGCGGGTTGCGAGCTACAGGCCCAGCAACAACCGGCGGGGATCCTCCCCGCCTTCCTTCACGCGGACCAGGAAGCTCACCGCCTCCTTGCCGTCCACGATCCTATGGTCGTAGCTCAAGGCCAGGTACATCATCGGGCGGATTTCCACCTTGCCGCCGACCGCCATCGGGCG
>CAXSEK010000353.1:0-3988 GCA_964235625.1 uncultured Acetobacteraceae bacterium | reverse complement strand
AACCGCGGATTGTCCTGGTCGAAGCCGGCCCGCGCGTGCCCGCCGAGTTCGCGGACGATTTGTCGGGGGAGGGCTGCCGCCGACCTTACGCGCCTAGGCGTCGAGATCCGCACCGGCGTGAAGGTGACCGGGATGGAGGCGGGGGTCGTCCACCTAGAGGGGGAGTCGCTATCGGCCGGCACCGTGATCTGGGCCGCGGGCACTGCAGCGACGCCGGTGGCGGACTGGCGGGGCGTCAAGCCGGACCATGGCGGGAAGGTGGCCGTAGCGGCGAATCTGAGTGTCCCGGGGCATGTCGGCATCCAAGTCATCGGTGACGCGGCGCTGGCGCGGGGCGCGAAGGGCAAGCCCCTGCCAGGCCTGGCGCCCGTTGCCAAGCAGCAGGGCGAGTATGTAGCCCGAGCAATCCTGCGCAAGCTGGCGGGCCGGGACGCGGCGGGCCCGTTCCACTACTAGGATCACGGTTCCCTGGCGACGATCGGCCGCGCCAAGGCGGTGGCGCAGTTCGGCCCGGTCCACGTCACCGTGTGGCCGGCTTGGGGGCCGTGGGCCGTCGTGCACATCTTCTTCCTGATCGGCTTCCGCAATCGGCGGATGGTCAGCGCGCAATGGGTGTTAGCCTTCGTCACCAATCGCCGCCCGGGCCGGCTGATCGCGGGGCAGCAACCGGCCAGGACCATCGCCGGGCCGGCGCGCCGCCGGCTTCAGCCGCCGGTGGCAAAGCCCGGATAGAGCGTCATGCCGCCATCCACGAACAGCGTCGTCCCCGTCACGTAGTCGGACGCGTCGGAGGCCAGCCAGACTGCCGCCTGCGCGATGTCATCCGGCTCGCCGATGCGTTTGTACGGCACCAGCGTCATCAAGTCGGCATAGGCCTTCTCGGTGTTCCAGGCGGCGGTGTTGATCGGCGTGCGGATGGCGCCGGGGGCGATGCTGTTCACCCGCACGAAATGCGGCGCCAGTTCCTGCGCGATGCTCTGCATCATCATGTTGATGCCGCCCTTGGACGTCGCGTAGTTCACGTGACCCGCCCAGGCGATCACCTGGTGCACCGAGCTCATGCAGATCAACTTGCCCGCCGCCTGCGACACGGACGACACGACGCCGCGGCGGACGAACTCCCGCGCGGCGGCCCGCGTGCACAGGAACTGCCCGGTGAGGTTGATGCCGATGACGGTGGTCCACTCTTCCATCGTCATATCGAGGAAGGCGGAATCCCGCTGCAGCCCGGCGTTGCTGACCGAGATGTGCAGCGTGCCGAACTGCTTGATGGCGGCGGCGTACATCGCCTCCACCTCGTCCTCCTTGCTGACGTCGGCCTTCAATACGATGGCCTTTCGCCCCATCGCCTCGATCTCGTGCGCGACCTCGTCGGCGGTCTCGGGATGCGTCACGTAGTTCACCGCCACATCCGCCCCGGCCTTGGCCAGGCCGAGCGCCACGGCCTTGCCGATACCGGAATTGGCGCCTGTCACCAGTGCCGGCTGCCCGGCGAGCACGGGATTGTACGGCGCCTTCGGCAGGCGGCTGGCGTCTGGCGGGGCCGGCTTGGTGGGTTCCTTCGCGGCTTCGGGGGCATCGGTCATGGGTGGCGCTCCGTCCAGGTTGCCGGCCACCCCGTCGCGATGAGGCGCCATCAATACCTAAGCGTAGGCGATCCGACGCCACCAAGCTATCAGCCCGGCCGGCGGTCATCCTGGCCTCCGGCACGACGAGGATCGACCACTATGCCAAGCGCGGGATTGTTCCAGCGGCTGAGAGACGGCGCCGGCCCGCTCTGGACGGGGTTCGTCGAGCATCGCTTCGTGCTCGGTATTGCGGACGGCACGCTGCCGGCACCCGCCTTCCGCCGCTACCTGACGCAGGATTACCTGTTCCTGATCCAGTTCGCCCGGGCCTACGCGCTGGCCGGCTACAAGGCGGGAACTGTGGCGGACCTGCACGCGGCCTCGGCAGGGTTCGCTGCCATCCTCGGCGAGCTGCCGCTCCACGTGGCATTCTGCGCCGGATGGGGGGTCGGCGAGCCGGAGATGGCAGCCGAGCCGGAAGCGGTGGAGACGGTCGCCTACACGCGCTTCGTGCTCGACTGCGGATCGTCCGGCGACATGCTGGACCTGTATGCCGCTCTCGCCCCGTGCGTGCTGGGCTATGCCGAGATCGGTGAGCGTCTCGGGCGCGGGGCGGACGGCAACCCCTATGCCGCTTGGCTCGGCACCTATGACGGCGCCGACTACCAAGTGTCCGCGGCGGCAATGTCGGACACGCTCGACCGGCTTTGGGCGGAGCGCGGCGGCGAAAACCGGATCACGGCGCTGCAGCGGATTTTCGACAAGGCCGTGCGGCTCGAGACGGCGTTCTGGGCGATGGGCTGGGACGCGGGCGTTGGTCACGGCACCGATCCAGGCCTAGGCTGCGCCGCACCGAGAGAGGAAGCGCCGCGATGATCGAGGTTTGGAGCTGGCCCACGCCGAATGGCCACAAGGTCCACATCGCGCTGGAGGAGCTGGCGCTGCCCTATTCCGTGGTCCCGGTGAACATCGGCGCCGGCGAGCAGTTCAAGCCCGAGTTCCTGGCCATCACGCCGAACCACCGCATCCCTGCCATCGTCGACCCGGACGGGCCCGGCGGCCGCTTCACCCTGTTCGAGTCGGGTGCGATCCTGATCTACCTGGCGGAGAAGACGGGCCAGCTGATGCCAGAGGCGGCGGCGGACCGCTACGGCTGCCTGCAATGGCTGATGTTCCAGATGGGGGGCGTCGGCCCGATGTTTGGCCAATACAACCATTTCGCCAATTACGCGCCCGAGAAGCTGCCCTACGCCATCGAGCGCTACACCAACGAGGTGGCACGGCTGCACCGGGTGCTGGAGGCGCGACTTTCGCAGGCGGAGTGGCTGGCGGGCAGCGCCTACTCGATCGCGGACATCGCGACCTTCCCGTGGATCCGCAGCCCTGAGCGGCGCGGGATCGACCTGGCCGCCTACCCCGGCGTGAAGCGCTGGCATGACGCGATCGCCGCCCGCCCCGCGGTGCAGCGCGGCGTCGCGATGCTGGCGGACAACCAGCGCAAGGGCGCGATGACCGACGCCGAGCGGGAGAACATGTTCGGCAAGACGCAGTTCGCGGTGCGGTGACGGCTTATCCGCCGCCGTTGATCGTCAGGATCGTCCCCGTCGTGTAGCCGGACCGTGGGCTCGCCAGGAAGGCGACCGCGTCGCCGATCTCCTCCGGGGTGGCGGCGCGGCCGAAGGCCATCCCGGCCGTGAGCTCCGCCCAACGCTCCGCATCGCCCAACTCGCGCTCCGCCCGGGACCGGAGCAGCATCACCAGCCGGTCGGTGGTGACCGGGCCGGGGTTGATGCCGACCACGCGCATGCCGTCCCTCGGTGCACCTTTGCCAAGCGCGCGGGTGAACGCCATCAGCGCTGCATTGCCCGCCGCACCCGCGATGTAGGTCGGGTCGCAGCTCTCGCCGCCATGGCCGATCACGTTCACCACCACGCCCTGCCGCGCCTTCAGCGCCGGGTAGAGCGCCCGGGTCAGGTCGATGAAGCCGAACACCTTCAGGTCCCACGCTGCGCGCCAGCGTGCCTCGCCCACATCCAGCAGCGTGCCCGGCGGGATGGCGCCGGCGTTGTTCACCAACACGTCGACCGGTCCCGCCGTCGCGGCCAGCCGAACCACTTCCGCGGTCTGCGACAAATCGGCCGCGATCGTCTCCACCTGCACCTGGTAGCGGCTACGCACCAGCCCAGCTGCCGCCTCCAGCCCCGCTGCGGTGCGGGCGGCGAGCAGGAGGTCACAGCCCTCGGCGGCCAGGGACAGTGCGGTCGCGCGGCCGATGCCTTGCGAGCCACCGGTGATGAGCGCGCGCTTGCCGGAGAGGTGCAGGTCCATCCCTGCCGCTTGAACCGGGCGCCTGGTTTTGTCAAAGATCGGGGCATGCCGATCGAACCCCGCACCACCGCCCGCCCGATGACCGACGCGCA
>CAXSEK010000352.1:0-4000 GCA_964235625.1 uncultured Acetobacteraceae bacterium | reverse complement strand
CCGGCTCTTGCGGGAAGGCGCGGCCTAGATCGGCCTCCACCATGGCCTTGTACTCTTCCACCACCCCCTGCCAACGCGCGGGGGTCAGCGCCGTGTCCTCAGTGACGCCCGCATCCAGCTTGGCGCTCTCGATGATCTCCTCGAACCGGTGATGGTCCACACCCAGCACCACCGAGCCGTACATCTGGATGAATCGGCGGTAGCTGTCCCAGGCAAAGCGCTGGTCCCCGCTCGCCCGCGCCAGGCCCAGCACCGTCTCGTCGTTCAGGCCCAGGTTCAGCACCGTGTCCATCATGCCCGGCATGGACACCCGCGCGCCGGAGCGGACGGAGACGAGCAGCGGATGCTGCTTGTCGCCGAAATTCAGCCCGACCGACGCCTCGATCAGGGCGAGGGCCGCCTTCACCTGGCCGGCCAACTCGTCCGGATACTTATTGCCGTTGTCGTAGAACGCGGTGCAGACCTCGGTGGTGATGGTGAAACCGGGGGGCACCGGCAGCTCGATGGAGGCCATCTCAGCCAGGTTGGCGCCCTTGCCACCGAGCAGGTTGCGCATGTCCGCCCGCCCCTCGTTATGGCCGGCGCCGAAGCTGTACACCCACTTGGTCATCAATCAGCCCTCGATACGGGAGAAGTCCGCCACGCGATCCATCGTTGCGCGCACATGGTATAGCAGACGCAGGCGGTTGCGGCGAAGACCCGGATGGGTGTCGTTCACCGTTACTCGGTCGAAGAAAGCGTCCAATGGGGGCCGCAATGTGGCGAGCGCCTGCATGGCCGCAGTGAACTCGGCGGCGTGCAGGTGCGCCGGCAAGGCCGCATCCACCTGGGCGAGGCGGTGATGCAGCGCGTCCTCCTCCGCCAGTTGGATCAGCGCGGGATCGACAGCGCCGTCATGCGGGCCGTCCTTGGCCGTCTCGATGCGCAGGATGTTGGCGGCCCGCTTGTGTGCCACGAGCAGGCTGGCGCCATCCGGCGTGCCGAGCAAGGTGCCGACCTGCTCCGACAGGGCCAGCAGCGCCGCCAGGTCATCGCCTCCACCGGCGGCGAACACGGCGTCCAGCACGTCATGCCGGGCCCCCTCGCCGCGCAGCTGTACCCGCGCCCGCTCGACGATGAAGCCGAGCACGTCGTCGGCCGGGGGCGGTGCGGGCAGGGCGGCGGCGCAGAGCAGGATCAGCGGGCGCAGGTTCAGCCGGTGGCGCGTCTCGCGCAGGATGCGGACCACGCCCAGGGCCGCCCGGCGCAGCGCATACGGGTCGCCGGAGCCGGTCGGCCGCTCACCAACGGCGAAGAAGCTGGCGAGCAGGTCGATCTTGTCGGCCAGGGAAACGGCGAGCGTCACAGGGGCGACCGGCAGCGCGTCCTCCGGCCCTTTCGGCGCGTAGTGGTCGCGCACCGCATCCGCCACCGCGGGGTTTTCCCCGTCGTGCAGCGCGTAGTAGCGGCCCATCACGCCCTGCAGCTCCGGGAACTCGCCCACCATCCCCGTCGTCAGGTCAGCCTTGGCAAGCCACGCCGCCCGGGCCGCCAGCGACGGGTTCGCCCCGAACGCGGGAGCGATCGTCTCGGCAAGCTGCATGATGCGGTGCACCCGCGCGCCCTGGCTGCCGAGCTTGGCCTGGAAGGTGATCGCGTCCAGCGCCGCCACCCGGTCCGCCAGCTTGGTCTTACGGTCCGCGTCCCAGAAATGCCGCGCATCACCAAACCGGGCGCGCAACACCCGCTCGTTGCCGGCAACGATGGTGGCGCCGCCATCCGGCGCCTCGATGTTGGCGGCGAAAGCGAAGACCGCTGCGGCACTGCCATCCGGGTTGCGCAGCGCGAAATAGCGCTGGTTCACCCGCATGCTGACCTGCAGCACCTCGGGCGGCAGGTCCATGAACGCCGGGTCGATGCGGCCCAGCAGCGGCACCGGCCATTCCACCAGCCCGGCCACCTCGTCCAGCAGCGCCGGGTCGTCCACCACGGTCAGCCCCTGGGCGGTCGCCAGCGCGGCCACGCCATCCGCGATGTCTTGGCGGCGGTGCCCAGCATCCACCATCACGCGCTTGGCCAGCAACCCGGCCTGCCACTCCGACGCGGAGCGCACCGAAAAGGCGGCAGGGGCCATGAAGCGGTGCCCCTCGGTCTCGTTGCCGGCGCACAGCCCGTGCCCGTCATCGCCGCCCTCCGCCAGGCTGAACGGCACCACCGCGCCGTCCAGCACGCACAGGATGCGGCGCAGCGGACGCACCCAGGTAAACAGACTGCCGGAGCCACCCCAGCGCATGGATTTGGGCCATGGGAATCGGCGTAGCACCCCCGGCAGCGCAGTAGCGACCAGAGTCGCGGCACTCTGCCCGGCGCTCTGCTTGTGCAGGACCCAGTAATCGCCCTCCTGAACCAGCATGTCCCGGCTTGCGCCATGCTTGCGCAGGAACCCGGCCAGCGCCTGCTCCGGCGCCGTGCTGCGCGGTCCCCGCTCGGTAATGCTGGAAGCGGCGACTCCGGCGTTGATCCGAAAGGCCAGCGCGATCCGACGGGGGCCGTGGAAGGTCTGTACGCCACCAGGTGCGAGTGTGGCCAACGCGTCCGTCACAAGCCGTGACAGATCTGCCGCACCCCGGGCCTGCATGCGGGCGGGGATCTCTTCACTGAAGAGTTCGAGGAGGAGTTCAGGCATCGCGCTTCTCCGGGTCAGGCCGGCAAAGCGGGTGTGATGTCGGTGCGGCCGAAATCGTTACCTTTGAACAAGAGCGGCTCACCGGTAACTTTCGCCAGCGCATAGGCGAAGCAGTCACCGTAGTTGAGGCGGGCAGCGTGGTTGCCCTTGCCGAACCGCTCATAGGCAAGACGGGCGATCACGGCTTGCTCCGCCGTGACCGCGACGATGTCGAGATTGAGCTTAGCCAGTAGCGTTTCGAAGCGGGCCGACGCACTTGGGTGGTGTCGCTGGTTTACGACGATGCAGGCCTCCAGCCAGGTACCGGCGGACATCCGGCGCTTATGGCTGTCGAACATCGCCCCGAGCATCACCTCGCTATCCGGTGCCGGGAGGATCACCGCCATGACGGCGGAACTGTCGATGATCAAATTGGCAAACCGGTCGCGTCGTCGTAGAGGAAGTCGGTGCTCAGATCGAGCGGCTCGCCGTCCTTGGTCAAGTCCGCCCGGATCTCCGCGCCTAGGGCCATAATCTCCGCGATCCAGGCCTGTTTGTTCCGTAGCTTTTCCTCCTCGGCGACCCGTGCCCGCAATGCTTCCGTTACGGCCAATGTCAGGCTTCCGCCGGTCAGCTCCGACAGCCGGGTCGCGAGGCGGTAGGCCTCGTCACTCTTGATATTCAGTTGCATTCCCATAAGGTAGATTACTCAGCCGCCATGGTAGAAGCAACGCTTTCCCCCGCCAGCCAGCCCTCGCAGCACCCCTTCGCCAGCGTCCGCACCCGCCCGATATAGGCTGCACGCTCCGTGACGCTGATCACCCCGCGCGCGTCCAGCAGGTTGAACAGGTGGCTGGCCTTGATGCACTGGTCATAGGCCGGCAGCGGCAGCGCCGCCTCCAGCAGGGCCGCGCATTCCCGCTCGGCATCGGCGAAGTGCCGGGTCAGCATCGCCGTATCCGCCCGCTCGAAATTGTGCGCGCTGTATTCGACCTCGGCCCGCTTGAACACGTCGCCATACGTAACGCCGGCGCCGTTGAAATCGAGGTTGTAGACGTTCTCCACGTCCTGCACGTACATCGCCAGCCGCTCCAGCCCGTAGGTCATCTCGAAGGAGGGTACCGCCACCGGGATGCCGCCGACCTGCTGGAAGTAGGTGAACTGCCCCACCTCCATGCCGTCGCACCATACCTCCCATCCAAGGCCCCACGCGCCCAGCGTCGGGCTTTCCCAGTCGTCCTCGACGAAGCGGATGTCGTGCAGCGCCGGGTCGAGCCCGATGGCGGCGTAGGAGGCGAGCATGAGCGCCTGCGCCGTGTCCGGGGCCGGCTTCATGATGACCTGGTACTGGTAGTA
>CAXSEK010000351.1:0-4000 GCA_964235625.1 uncultured Acetobacteraceae bacterium | reverse complement strand
AGCGCCTCGTTCGCAATGAGGAGGTCAGGGGTTCGATTCCCCTCAGCTCCACCATGGCCCGCCTGCGGCGTATCACTTACCGGCGAGATCAGCATCGTTAGAGGGTTAGGGTAGACACGACGCCGAGGGTGCGCCTTGCCGGTGCCTATAAATTGTCGGGTCGCGGCAGCACCGCCGAACGCACATCGATAGGCGCTGGTATGATGTGGAGCCGGGCGAACGTGTCGGCGATGTCCTGCTGCTGCCTTATGATGGTGTCGTCCATCGGCTGGACCGCATAGACCCCGCGCGGCGCCGCGACCCGCTGCGCAGCCAGCGGCACACCCGTTACGTCAGACATCAGGCCTGCCAGCTCGTCCGGGTGTCGCCGTGCCCAGTCCGCCGCGTTGTTGATCGTATCCAGCAGGATCCGCAACTGGTCCGGCGCACCCTCCGCCCAGAGACGCCGGGCGAGGAAGAAGCTGTTGCTCGGGGCGACGGCGGTTGCCTGCACCAGCACGCGCGTCTCGGCTTCCTGTTCCGCTATGGCCAGGAAAGGGTCCCAGATGGCCCACGCATCGACCCGCCGGCTGCGAAAGGCCGCCAGTGCGTCAGACGGTTGCAGCAGCACGGAGGTGATGTCGCCCGGCGTCAGTCCCACGTTCGCGAGCGCCTTGACGACGACGTTGTGCGCACTGGACCCGCGGGTGTAGGCGACGCGGCGGCCTTTCAGGTCCGCGAGGCTGGTGACCGGGCCATCGGTGCGAACCACGATCGCCTCGTTCTCGCCACGGATCGGCTGGCCGCCCACGTAGACGAACGGTACTCCGGCCGCTTGCGCGAAGATCGGCGGCGTGTCGCCGGCCGCTGCGAAGTCGATCGCACCGGCGTTCATGGCTTCGAGGATCGGCGGCCCGGCCGAGAACTCCACCCACGTGACGTTGACCCCCCGTGGTCCCAACGCCGCCTCGAGCGTGGCCTGGCGTCGTAGGATCACCAGGGAGCCATTCTTTTGATAACCGATTCGCAAAACCTGGCCCGCCCGCACCTTGCCGGTCAGCAGAATGAGGCCGCACAGTGCCAAGCCCGCACTGGCCAGGGCGCGCCGACCCGGTCCGGTGGCCCTCAAGGGGCCAGCGCCGGACGATGTCATTTGCGGATCGGTCGTATCCATGGGCGGTAGACTGATGCAGTCGTGCTGACCCGGACAATGGCTCCGGCCAAGTTTGAACGGCTGTTCTACAGGTCCGGCGCACCGAAGCACGAAACTGCTGGTGACTTGAGTATGGCGATGATCCCCTTCGCTCCCGAAGGCGTGGCAGAGTCAGTCCTGGCGAAACCACTTGTCGTTGCGGGCCACCCAGGCCTGGTAGATCATGCTGCGGAAATACCAGATGAACACGCCACCCCACATCACCGCGGCCGCGATCCCGAGCAGCCAGTTGAGGAGGGTCACCTAGGCGGCGAACCGCTTGACGAAGGCCGACCAGCGGTGCCGGCGCAGTTCGCTTCGGGCGCGGCCGTCATTGGCCATGTAGTTCAATTGGATGGCATGGCGCTGGCCGACGAAGGTGCGGTGGCCATGCCAGGTCGTCGGCCCGTTGGGGAACACTAGCAGCGTGCCGTTCACCGGCGGTACCTCGACGGCGAAATCGTCCAGGTCCGTGGCACTGCGCAACAGGCGCAGGCATCCATCTTGCTTGGCCCAGGCGTCGGTTTGCGGATTGAGATACAGCAGGACCGTCACCCGCTTGGCCTCGGAGTCGGTGTGGATGCGGCCATCCTTCTCCCGTGTCCGGCCCCGCATTGTCAGCATCACGGGCGCGTCGGAGAGGTCAAGGCCGAACTTGCCGGCGATCGCCGTTCGGAATGCCGGCCCTTGCATCTGCGCCACCAGCGAGGCCGCGGCCGGGCCGAGCCGCAACGATGCGGGGGGGTAGGAGCCGCCGGTCGCGATCGGAGGGATGTCGGCCTGGATCCGGCCCAGGAAGGCTGCCGGCACGAAATGCGGCACCACCACGTGGGGAAAGGGGTCCGCTGCCACCGGCGTGGCGTCCAGGGTCGCGATGTCCAGAGTGTCCCGGTGCGAAGGGATGGCGTTCATGCCCTTGTCTAATGCCGCGGATGGTTCCGGTTCAAGCGTCGCCGTTCGGTGCTCAGGTATGCTGGTTGTGCGCAGGACGGACCACCCTGGTGGTGGACAGGAACTGCGGACACTGCATCCGCCCGGAGCAGCAATCCTCAGGCCGGGCCACCGTCGCCGCTACACGCTGCATGCCGTGCCCGGCAATGCAGCTGTGATCCATGGACGGCTCCGCGCGGGCACCGGTTAGAAGCGTGCTGGCGAGGACTGCAGCGGCAATCAGGGCGGGACGCATCTGTTTGGACCCCAAGTTGGAGAACTTATACCAACATTAACGGATAACACCCTCAAAGATGACGTTGCTCGCGTTTCATTGAACTCGTTGTCACGCCGGGCTATGCGCGGCGTCACGATGAGCGTTGCAAGCCAGGGTACCGGCCCCCTCCACACCTACCGGCAGAAGCTCGCATCCGGGTTGCTGACCACCGACCCGGCGCAGGCCATGGCGGCCGAGCGGCTGCAGGATCTGTGGGCCAAGCTGCGCGGATACGATCCGCCGCTGCGGCCGGAGAGGACGGGGTTCGTCGGCCTGCTACGGCGGCGGCGTGCCGTGGACGAGGCACCATCGGGGTTGAACGGACTTTACCTCGTGGGCGAGGTGGGCCGCGGGAAATCCATGCTGATGGATCTTTTCTTCGCCGATGCCCAAGTCACCCGCAAGCAACGCATCCACTTCCACGCCTTCATGCAAGACACACACGCGCGGATCTTTGCGTGGCGACAGGCCAACCCGGGCGGTGCGGACCCAGTGCCGCCGCTGGCCGATGCCATCGCGACGAACGCTGCGTTGCTATGCTTCGACGAGTTCCAGATCAACGACATCGCGGACGCGATCATCCTCGGCCGCTTGTTCGCCGCCCTGTTCGAGCGGGCGGTGGTGGTGGTTGCCACGTCCAACACCACGCCGGACGACTTGTTCCGCGGCAAGCCCGGGCGGGACGCATTCCTGCCGTTCATCGCGCTGATCAAGCAGCACCTGGACGTGCTGGTGCTGGATGGCGGCCGCGATTTCCGCCGCGCCCGGTTGCGTGGCCAGCCGACTTGGCACGTTCCACCGAACAGCCGGGCGGATGCGGCGCTGGACCGCGCCTTCACCAGCCTGTCCCACGGCGCCGCCGCTCATGCCGAGCGGCTGAACGTGGCCGGCCGCACGCTGCGGGTGCCGCTGGCGGCCGAGCGGGTCGCCCGGTTCGACTTTGTGACGCTCTGCGGCCAGCCGTTCGGCCCGGGCGACTACCTGGCGCTGGCCACGCACTACGACGCCCTGGTGCTGGACGGCATCCCCCGGCTCGGCCCGGAGAACTACGACCAGGCCCGGCGCTTCATCACCCTGGTGGACGCGCTGTACGAGCACCGGGTGAAGCTGGTGGCCTCCGCGGAGGCGGCCCCGGATCTGCTATACGAGCGGGGCGAGGGTGCGAAGGCGTTCGAACGCACGGCTTCCCGGCTGGAGGAGATGCAGTCGGAGGAGTGGCTGGGGTTGGAGCATCTGACGTAAATTGCACGTATACGATGTCAGACCATTCCAAGGATAGCGACCCTCGTTGGTTTCGCCGTCCGGATTGGGAGTGAACTGATGGGCTTCAGCCCACCGTCTCAGTGCGAGCGATTGCCGCGTGGATTCGACATCCCCGGCAGAGCTTGAACGTGATGGCCGATAGCCGGGCAGGCGGTCCCAACACGACCCGCCTTGCCCCTCCATCCCGGATGAGCTAGGCACACGTGCCTTCCGGACGGCCGTCCGCCCTGGCGGGTAATCCCCTGGCTCCCCTTCCCGGAAGGACCTCCATGGCTCGCAACAAGATCGCTCTTATCGGCGCCGGCAATATCGGCGGCACCCTCGCCCATCTCGTGGGCCTGAAGGAGCTCGGCGACGTG
>CAXSEK010000350.1:0-4012 GCA_964235625.1 uncultured Acetobacteraceae bacterium | reverse complement strand
GGCCGAGCACCTGCGGGATCACGTCCCCCGCCCGTTGCAGCTCCACCGTGTCGCCCGCCCGCACGTCCTTGCGCGCGATCTCGTCCTCGTTGTGCAGCGTCGCGCGCGTCACCAGCACGCCGCCCACATTCACCCCCTGCAGCCACGCCACCGGCGTCAGCGATCCGGTGCGCCCGACCTGGATGCGGATGTCCTCCAGCAGCGTCGTCGCCCGCTCCGCCGGGAACTTCCACGCCGTCGCCCAGCGCGGCGTCCGCCCGACGAAGCCCAGCCGCCGCTGCAAGGCCAGGCTGTCCACCTTGAACACCACGCCATCGATGTCGTACGGCAGCCCCGCCCGGCGTGAACCGATGGACGCGTGGAACGCTTCCGCCCCCACCGGGTCCACCTGCTCGCTCAGTTCGTTGACGCTGAACCCCCAATCCCGCAGCTGCTGCAAATACCCCCAATGCGTCTCCGCCGGCGGCTCGCTCGCCTCCCCGAACGCATACGCGAACAGCCCCAGCGGCCGCGCCGCCGTCACCTTCACATCCAGCTGCCGCAGGCTCCCGGCGGCGGAATTGCGCGGGTTGGCGTAGGTCCGCAGCCCGGCCGCCGCCTGCGCCTCGTTCAGCTTCAGGAAGTCCGCCTTGGTCATGAACACCTCGCCGCGGATCTCGATCCGCGCGGGGGCGCGGCCCCGCAGCCGGTTCGGCACGCCGTCCATCGTGCGCAGGTTGGCCGTGACGTCCTCGCCCTCCGTCCCGTCCCCCCGCGTGGCGCCGTGCAGCAGCCGGCCGTGCGCGTAGGTCAGCGAGATCGACAGCCCGTCAATCTTCGGCTCCGCCACCAGCGCCAGCGTGTCCTCCTTCAATCCCAGGAAGCGCCGCACCCGCACGCAGAACTCGTCGAACGCCGCCCGGCTGAACGCATTGTCCAGGCTCAGCATCGGCACGGTGTGGCGGATTTTGCCGAACCCGCTCGCCGTCTCCGCCCCCACCTTGCGGCTCGGGCTGTCCGGCCGGATCAGGCTGGGGAACCGCGCCTCGATCGCCGCATTGCGCTGCCGCAGCGCGTCATACGCAGCGTCCGTGATTTCCGGCGCGTCCTCGGTGTTATACGCTCGGTCGTGGTGCGCGATCTCCGCCGCCAACCGCTCCAGCTCTGCGGCCGCCTCCTCCTCGGTCAGCTCGTCGGGGAGCCTACCCGTCATCCGCCCCGCCAGTTGCGCAGGAATGCGGCCTCCTCGTCCGAAATCGGCTGGTTCACCACGCGCTCCGGCACCTCCCACACCACCAGCTTCGGCGGCGTCTCCTTGAACGCCGGGCTGCGGAAGTAATCGCGGCCGGCCAGCCAGAACGCACCCCCCGCTTTGGCGAACTGCGCAACGGGGGCGGAGAACGCCTGCTCCAGCGCGCCCTGGAAATTGGCATTCACCGAATACGAGCTGCCGATCAGCACGATCTGCGGCACTGGCGCGTCATCCAACAAGCCGCCACTCTCTGCCGGCGGATTGGTCTCCGTCGTAGTCGCCGGTGCCTCGCGGTCGGGCAGGGGGCGCAGCTTGACCGGCAAACCGTCCGGCACGTGCTCCAGGCTCATCAGCCGCAGCAGATCCCCGGCCCGTGCCGCCTCCGGGCCGTACTCCGTGTGGAACGGCCGGTCGCGGTCCACCGGAGCGGTCGCAGCCGTCGACGTGGCCGCCGCCGCGATCTCCGCCCCGTCCTGGTTCCAATGCGTGTCCGTCCGGTAGTACAGCTGCGTCCGGATGCCGCCATAGGTGCTCAGCAGGTCCACGACGTGCAGCCCGCCCAGTCTGCCGAGGAACGCCGCATACCGCGCCCGCGCCTGTGCCGCGTAGGGCACGCCGCACGCCCCCGCCTGCTCCACGCGCCGCTTGTCGGGTACGAACACCACCTGCAGCGCGATGCCTTGGTCCGCCAGCCCCTTCGCCACCGCGTGCAGCGCGTCCGCCCGCGCCTGCATCGCGGCATCCGAGCCCGGCCAGGGCCGCAGCTCCTCCGTGAGGTACAACCAATCGCGGCACCCCACCGTCACCTGTGGCCCGCCGGATCCGAACACCCGCCAGCGCAGCACGCCGCCGGCCATCGACAGGGCGTCCCCGACCGGCAGGTCGTGCGCCATCGCGTAGTTCACCGCGGAGGCCGTCTCGCCACCCAGGAACGCCCGCGGCGTCAACGCCTCCGTCACCCGGCGCAGCGGCCCGGGGCTCGCGAGCGTCGCCACCCCCAGCCCGAAGCCGATCACCAGCACCGCGATCATCGCCCAACCCTGGGCCCGTGCGCCGGTCACGAACGGAGATCCGGCCATCAGAACTGGAAGTACAAGAAGGGCACGGCGGCGCGGCTATACAGCAGCACCATCGCCAGCAGAAAACCGCAGAACGGCCCGGCCAGGGAGAACCCGCTCCCGACCCGGCCGAACGCCGCCGCCACCGGCCGCTCTACCAGCGGCACATACACCACCAACACTCCGATCAGCACGGTCCACAGCCGGTCCGGCGTCAGCTGCCAGGCCAGCCCGTCCGACACGCCCACGCCGTGCAATCCCGCCATCCCCTCGTACATGCGCCAAGCCTGGCCGAAATCGTCCGCGCGGAACACCACCCAGCCGACCACCACCGCCAGCATCGTCAGCACGTGGCCCGGCAGCCACGCCATCTTGCCGCCCCGCGAGCTATACAGCCGGTGCAGCGCCAGCAGCCCACCCTGCCAGGCACCCCATACCAGGAACGTCCAGTTCGCCCCGTGCCAGAACCCGCCGATCAGCATCGTCAGGAACAGGTTCACGTAGGTCCGCAACGCCCCCCGCCGATTGCCGCCCAGCGAAATATACAGGTAATCGCGCAGGAACGAGGACAGCGTGATGTGCCAGCGCTGCCAGAACGCCTGGATCGACCCGCTCAGATACGGGAAATCGAAGTTCTCCGGGAAGTGGAACCCGATCATCAGCGCCAGCCCGATAGCCATCGCCGAGTAGCCGGCGAAGTCGAAATACAGCTGCAGGGTGTAGGCGATCGCCCCCAGCCAGCCATCGGCCAAGCTCGGCGCCGGCAGGTGGTAGATCGCGTCCACCAGCGGGCTCAGCGTGTCGGCGATGATCACCTTCATGCAGAACCCGACCATGAACCGCCGCGCCCCCAGCCCGAACAGCGCCAGGCTATGCACGCGGCCCTTCAGCTCGTCGGCGATCTGCGCATACCGCACGATCGGCCCGGCGATCAGCTGCGAGAACATCGCCTTGTAGGCCGCGTAGTTCAGCAACGACCGGCTGACCGGGATCGTGCCGCGCCAGACGTCAACGAGGTAGCTGATCGATTGCAGCACGTAGAACGACAGTCCGGCCGGCAATACGATCTCGCTCCAGGCCACGGGGTCGAAATTCCCCACCGCCAGCACGCCGTTGAACGCATTCACCCCGAAATTGGCGTATTTGAAGTAGGCGAGCACGCCAAGATTGC
The DNA here is from genome assembly GCA_964235625.1 of uncultured Acetobacteraceae bacterium. Lineage (GTDB taxonomy): Bacteria > Pseudomonadota > Alphaproteobacteria > Acetobacterales > Acetobacteraceae > LMUY01. The sequence goes on along the minus strand of CAXSEK010000350.1, from coordinate 552 downwards.
CCACCAACCCCGCCTGCAGCCACAGCTTGCCCACGCGGCTGCCCAGCCCGGCACTCACCATCATGCGCGAGGTCAGGAAAGTGAACCCCGTCACGCACACTAGCAGCGCCAGGAAATCCACCCGCCACCAGGCATAGAACGCCCAGGACAGGATCAGGATCGGCCAGTTCCGCAGCCGCACCGGCGTCAGGTAATAGGCGACGAAGAAGATCGGCAAAAACAGGAACAGGAACTCGAACGAGGCGAAGATCACTGCGGCAACTCCGTCCCTGCGCCGTGCGTCAGGATCAGTGTGCTTCCGCCAGCGCCAGGATTTCCTTGTCGATCGCAGCCCCCCATTTCTGGTAGCCGGGCAGGGTGTAATGCTGCCCGTCGAACGTGTTCCACTCGCCCGGCTGCGCGAATTTCAGGCTGTCGATATAGCGGCACGGCTGGACATGGGCGGACAGGAACTCGCTCATCTCCTTCGCACGGGCATAGGTCTTGAAGTAAGGCCCACCCTCCGTGCCCCAGCCCGGCCCGATCCAGACGCAGGGGAGCCCAGCAGCCTGG
>CAXSEK010000349.1:0-4013 GCA_964235625.1 uncultured Acetobacteraceae bacterium | reverse complement strand
TCCCAGCGCTTCGTGGAGGACCCGTCCTACGGCCCGCTCGTCGCCCTCGAATGCGGCCTGCTGATGCCGGACTACGAGACCAAGATGGTTTCCATGCAGCCGAAGGAGAACGTGTTCGACTTCTCCGCCATCGACCGGCTGCTCGCCTGGGCCCACGCCCACGGCAAGCCCGTCCGCGGCCACGGGTTGGTCTGGCACCAGGGCCTGCCGGACTGGGCCGCCGCCGTGATCGCGCAGGGGCCGGAGCAGGCGCGCGCTGTGATGGCCAACCATATCGGCCGGGTGCTCGCCCACACCCAGGGCTCCATCCGCGAGTGGGACGTGTTGAACGAGGTCGTGGCCGACCCGCCGGGCAGCGACGTGCCGCAGACCACGCCGGGCGAGCTGCGCGACACCCCGCTGCTGCGCGCGCTCGGCCCCGACTACATCCCCTTAGCGTTGCGCATGGCCCGCGAGCGGGACCGCTCGGTGCGGGTGGCGATCAACGAATACGGGCTGGAGGAGGCCGCCCCCCACCACTACGAGAAGCGCCGCCGCTTCCTGAACCTGATCCGCTCGCTGCGCCGGCAGGACGTGCCGCTGGACGCCGTGGGGCTGCAAGGCCATCTGCAGATGGTGCAGCCCTTCGCCGGCCCGCCCTTCACCGAGTTCTGCCGGCTGCTGCGGGCCGAGGGGGTGGAGCTGGTGGTGACCGAGATGGACATCCGCGAGCACTGGCGCATCCCGGACGGCTACCCGGCGCGCGACCGCCTGGTGGCCGACCGCATCCGCGCCTTCATGGACGCCGCCCTCGAGGGCGGTGTGACCAGCTTCGTGACCTGGGGTCTGGAAGACAAGTATTCCTGGCTGGCCAGCGAGGTGCACGTGAAGCGCCAGGACGGGCTGGAGCATCGCGGGCTGCCGCTTGACGATGACGGCAACCGCAAGCCGTACTGGCTGGCGATGGCGGACGCGTTCCGCCGCGTGTGACGGGCTTCGCCCGCCCTGCTATCCTCCCGTAACCGAGGGAGCCGCCCAATGCCCGATATCAACCGCCAGATCCTTCTCGCCAGCCGGCCGGAGGGCGCCGTCAGCACGGCCAATTTCAAGCTGGTGGAGACGCCGCTCGCGCCGCTGACGGAGGGGCAGGTCCGGGTCTGCAACCACTTCCTCTCGCTCGACCCCTACATGCGCGGCCGCATGAACGTGTCGAAATCCTATGCCAAGCCGCAGCCGCTGGGCGAGGTGATGGTCGGCGGCACCGTGGGCGAGGTGGTGGAGAGCCGCAACCCGCACTGGCAGCTGGGCGACAGGGTCGTGGCCCAGTTCGGCTGGCAGGAGTACGTTACGACAGATGGCAGCGGCATGCAGAAAGTGGATACCACGAGCGTGCCGCTTTCGGCCTATCTCGGCCCCGTCGGCATGCCCGGCGTCACCGGCTGGTACGGCTTGAACCGGATATGCCAACCCAAGCCCGGCGAGACGCTGGTGGTGAGCGCGGCCAGCGGCGCCGTCGGGAGCGTGGTCGGCCAGCTCGCCAAGCGCCAGGGCTGCCGCGTGATCGGCATCGCCGGGGGCGCCGACAAATGCCGCTTCGTGGTGGAGGAGCTCGGCTTCGACGCCTGCCTCGATTACAAGGCAGCGGGGCTGGAGGCGGCTCTGGCGGCGGCGGCCCCCGGTGGCGTGGACTGCTACTTCGACAACGTCGGCGGCACCGTGCTGGACGCGGTGATGCTGCACATGAACGCGTTCGGCCGCATCGCCGTCTGTGGCGCCATCTCCGGCTATGACGGGGCGGAGATGGTCATGGCCAACCCGCGATTGATCCTGACCGCCCGGCTGAAGCTCGAGGGGTTCATCGTGTCCGAGCACATGGAGGACTGGCCGCAGGCGTTGCGGGAGCTGGGCGGGCTGGTCGGCGCCGGGCAGTTGAAATACCGCGAGACGGTGGCCGACGGGCTGGCGAGCGCGCCGGAGGCCTTCCTGGGCCTGCTGAAGGGGCGCAACTTCGGCAAGCAACTCGTCAAGCTGATCTGACGCGCGTGTCCGTGGAGACCTGGCCGGCCCAGCTCGTCGTCGACCGGGGGGCGATCGTCGCCAACTGGCAGGCGCTGTGCCGCGGCCCGACCGCGGCCGTGGTGAAGGCCGACGCCTACGGCCTGGGGGCGCGCGACATCGCCCCCGCGCTGTATGCCGCCGGCTGCCGCCACTTCTTCACCGCCCACCCGGCCGAGGCGCTGGCCATCCGCGGCCTGGTACGCGGCGCGATGCTGGCCGTGCTGAACGGGTTGTGGCCCGGGCTGGAGCGGGAGTTCGCCAGCAACGACCTGACGCCCGTGCTGAACTCGCTGGACGACATCGAGCGCTGGCGGACCCATGCGAAGGCGGCCGAGCGGGCGCTCCCGGCCATCCTGCAGGTCGATACCGGCATGAGCCGGCTGGGGCTGGACGCACGCGAGCTGGACGTGCTGGTGGCGGACCCGGCACGGCTGCACGGCATCGACCTGCGCTATATCATGACGCACCTGGTGTCGGCGGAGTGCCCGGCGGACCCGGTTAACCAGCGGCAGCTCCAGCGTTTCGCCGCCGCCTGCGCGCGGCTGCCGAGCGCGCCGCGGTCACTGGCCAATTCGTCCGGCCTGTTCCTGGGGCCGGCCTTCGACTCGGACCTGGCGCGGCCCGGTGCCGCGCTCTACGGCATCAACCCGACGCCGGGCCAGCCCAACCCGCAACGCGCCGTGGTGCAACTCCGGGCCCGGGTGGTTCAGGTGCGCGACATCCCAGCGGGCGAGACGGTCGGCTACAACGCCCAGTGGACGGCCGCGCGGCCGAGCCGGATCGCCACCGTCTCGGTGGGCTACGCGGACGGCTACCTCCGCTCGCTGAGCAACCAGGCAGTGGCGTTCTTTGACGGCCGGCCCGTCCCACTGGTAGGTCGCGTGTCCATGGACCTCACGACATTCGACGCAACGGATACACCGGGGCTGCAGCCCGGCAGCTGGCTCGATCTGCTCGGACCCGGCGGCGTGGATGCGCTGGCCGATGCGGCGGGGACGAACGGCTACGAGGTCCTGACCTCGCTCGGCACGCGCTACCCGCGCCGCTACCTGTGAACCCGCTCGATGGGCTGGCGGCGCTCGGCCGCCTGGTGCTGGGCGCCTGCCGCAGCGCCGGGCGGGTGGCGATCTTCGGTGCCGCGGGCGTGTCCCACATCGTCCGCCCGCCGCTATACGGCCGCATGTTCGGCCGTGCCTTTACCGAGTTCGCGTTCTTCAGCCTGCCCGTGGTGGCGCTGACGGCGATCTTCTCCGGCATGGTGATCGCGCTGCAATCCTTCACCGGCTTCTCCCGCTTCAACGCCGAGAGCGCCGTGGCCTCGATCGTGGTACTGTCGGTCGTGCGCGAACTGGGGCCGGTGCTGGCGGGGCTGATGGTGGCGGGCCGGGTCGGGGCGGCGATGGCGGCCGAGATCGGCACCATGCGGGTGACGGACCACATCGACGCGCTGGGCACCCTGTCCACCAACCCGATGAAATACCTGGTCGCCCCCCGGCTGCTCGCCGGCACGCTCGCCTTGCCTCTGCTGGTGGTGGTGGCGGACATCCTGGGCGTGCTGGGCGGCTACATCATCGCGACGGTCAAGATCGGGCTGAACCCGCACTCCTACCTGGAGAACACGTTCAACTTCATGACCGCGGCGGACGTGGTCAGCGGCCTGGCCAAGGCGGCGGTGTTCGGCTTCCTGATCGCGCTGATGGGCTGCTACCACGGCTACAACAGCCGCGGCGGGGCGCAGGGCGTGGGCGCCGCGACCACGTCGGCGGTGGTGGTCGCCTCCATCCTGATCCTGGCCGGTGACTACGTGCTGACGGAATTGTTCTTTGCCCGATAGCGTTAGCGGCGCCCTGCCGAAGATACGCATCCGCAACCTGCGCAAGCGCTTCGGCGACAAGCAGGTGCTGGACGGCGTGGACCTGGACGTGATGCCGGGCACCTCGATGGTGGTGATCGGCGGCTCCGGCAGCGGCAAGTCG
>CAXSEK010000348.1:0-4014 GCA_964235625.1 uncultured Acetobacteraceae bacterium | reverse complement strand
CGATGTCCGGGACCGAGGTGAGGGCGATCAGCCGGTCGATGCCGTACGCGCGCGTGCCCTCGTGGTAGGTCATTGCCTGGGCGAAGGCCAGCTGGGCCGCCAAATTCTGCGGGTCGTTGCGGACGATCGATGCCAGGCCCTCACGTGCCTCGTCCCAATTGCCGTCTACGCCGTTAAGCGCCTCGTAATACTCGAGTGCGAAACTCGGCGGAGGTGTGTTGCTGTGGAACGCATGGCGGTAGGCGGCGACGGCGTCGGCGGACTTGCTGGCACTAGCGTAGCCACGCGCCTCGGTGAGGGCCGCGCGGTCGATCGGCGGTGCGTCGAGCGACTGGCGGATCGAAGCGATGCGGGGGTCATCGGGCCGCGTCGCCTGCAATTTGCCGAGGGCGGTACGGGCGCCCGGCTTGTCGCCCCGGTCAACCGCCGCCTGCGCCTGGGCAGCCAGGGCGTCCACGTTGGCCGGGTCGAGGGCGAGCACGCGCGTCAGCGCCTCGTCCGCGAGCGCCGTCTCGTTCTTGCTGCGCCAATAGGCTGCCTGATCGAGCAGGACGCGGATCACGTCCCCGGTGCCGGCCTGGCCGGAGGTGGCGCTCGCCGTCTGTGCCCGGGACGCGACGGGGACGGCCGTGAGCGGCAGGGTCGCGAGCGAGATGGGCACGGCCGTGGCGAGCAGGGCGGCGCGGAAGGCGGCGGGGCGCGACAGCATGCTCGATCTCCTCAGAGGCGCCGAGACGGTATGGTGCGGGTGCGGAGGGCGGCCCGGCGGCGGAGAGCGAAGAAGTAGAAGATCGCCACCAGGATGGATCCGACCACCATCACGAAGACGATCCCGAGCGGCTGATCGCGCAGCAGCCAGGACGGGTAGAGCCAGAACGGCAGGCGCCCGACGGTGTAGCCGCCGCCGACGCGGTAGGAAGTGAAGTGGCCGTCCGACAGCACGGCCAGGTCCCCCTGGATCAGCGGCGCCTGGTCCGGATCCCGCAGGATCGTGACCAGAGCCTCGACCGCGGCGGGGGAACCGCCCAGGAGGCCCACGACGCTGCGCGTGCTGTTAAGCGGGCTCTGCACGCCGACCATGGTGCTGGTATCGGATTCGGCGCTGGCCAGGATGGTCGCGGCGCGGTTGCGGTCGGCTCGTTGCGGGTCACCGAACAGGCGGCGGACGCTGTCCAGCCCAGCGGGTGCCTCGATCGAGAGCTTGTTGCCGGTGACGCGGAAGGGCGAGCTCTTGAGCAGATCCGCGGCCTGCCCCAGGCGGCCGATGGTGCCAATGAGCAGAATGTTGCGGTCGACGACGGTGTTCACGGCGTCACTTTTGACGACGGCGAGGCGGATAACGGGGTAGCCGGTCAGCGAGCCAATGCGGCCCATCACATCCAGGAACGCGCCGACCTCGACCGGGTTCGGCGCCTGCGGCAGCACGATGGCGGTCTCGGACATGTCGGCAAGGCGGGTGAAGGGGAAGGCCGAACTGACGAAGTAGGACAGGTTCGGCAATTCGGCGAAGCGGTAGGCGCGGCTGATGTCAAACGTGCTGTCGAGGTCTACGGCCATCCGCACGTCCTGCGGGATCGCCACGCAGTCGCCGCGGTGCAGCGGGCGAGTGTCGAAGAAGAACTGCAGGTCGTTCTGGCCGAACACCTGGTAGGCGGGAACGTCCACCCGGGAGGTCGGCTGCGTCACGCCAAAATTGAAAAGGCGGGAAAACCAGGAGGCGCTGCGGGACGGCTCGGCCGAAAGCGGCAAGCTGGCCAGGAAAAGGTCGTTGATGCCGACGTCCAGCCGGGAGACGGCCAGGTCCTCGATTGGGCCGGGCGGGGCTCGGTAGCGCAGCTCCATCGGGAAGGCGCGGTTGCGCCAGGTATAGAGGTCGGGGGCGGTGCGGAACGGCACGCGCATGGTGCCGGGCACGTAGCCGGTGCCCTGCAGGTCGGCGGCGTCGACAAGCTCGCCGAACTTGACCGGGCGGTCGGAGGGGATCCAGGCGGGGGCGTCATAGGCGACCCGCTGGGGGATGGTGGGGACGGTCACGGACGCGGTATCGCCGGAGAGGGTGCGGCCGCCGAGCGTGAGGGCGGCGGCGGCGGCCATGGCTTCGGGCCCGTTGCGGCCGGCGATGACCAGGAGGGAGGAGGACGGGTCGTTCGGGTTCGGCACGACGGCGAGGGTCGGACCGTTCAGCGGAGGCAGGACGACGTTGGCCGGGCGGTCGGCGCCGGTCACGACCAGGATGGCGTTACCCTGGCCCGGCGCGTCACTAGTGACGGGGAAGGTGGCGCCGCGGAAATCCGCGAGCTGCCCGAGCCAGGACGCGGCGATGCCGGCAGCCTGCAGCGAGTCGTTGGATGGGTTGGCCGGCAGGATGAAGGGGAGCGAGAGCATCGCCTTCTCGTGCGGATCGAAGAAGGGCAGCGGCAGGCGCGACAGGTCACGCTGTGGCGGCAGGCGCTCCAGTGTCAGCGTCAGCGTGGAGGCATCGGAGATGGTGGACCACAGCAGCCCGCTGAGCGGATCGTTGCACTCGGGCGTGTAGCGGCCGGTGAAGCGGAAGTTCAGCCGGTTGTTGTCCTGGAAGAATACGGGGCTGACCTGGAGGGCGAAGTTCTCGAAGCGCGGCTGGTCCCGGTTGACGGGGATGGTGCCGATATACTGCTCGTTCAGCGTGACGGTGACGTTGCTGAACTCGGGGATCAGGGCGGGGGACATAGCGCCCGACAGGTTCAGCGATGCGGCCGTCACTACCTCGTCCGCCCGGATGCCGAACTGCACGCCTTGCAGCTCGCTGGTGCCGCGCAGGGTCAGCGGGCCGAGCGCGCCGAGCTGGTGGATGGTCAGTACGAGCTGGCGGGTCTGCGCGGTGGCCGCCCCGAGCCCCGGGGTGAACGATGCCGCGGCGGTAGGCACCAGGCTCGGCGGCGCGAGTTCGCTCGGCAGCGGCGGCGCGGTCTGGTCCTGTGGCGCCGGGCCAGGGGCGGAGATCGGCTGCACGGCCGACGGCACCGTGGAAGCGCTCCCGACCGGCACGCCGAGCAGCCCAGGGGCACGCGGCGGGGTGGCCGCCGGCGCGCTCGGGGCCGGGACGGTGGCCGAGAGCGTGGGCGTGGCGCCGGGGATCGGCCGCACGGTGAATGCGCCGCTCTGCGCCCCCTGGCCGACCGTCTGCGGATGGGCGGCGGCTGGAACCAGCATGAGGGCGATCGCGGCGGCCGTGCCGATCATCTGGCGGCGGCTAGGCGAAACCGGGCCGCTGCCGGTCGGGCGGCGAGGGGCGCGGTCAGGCGGACGGAACAGGCCGCCGATGCTGACCAGCACGCGGAACAGGCTGGCCATCGGGCGGTCGACCGGATAGGCGCTCCAGTCGGTCCACGCATCCGCGCGGCCGAACACCACCTGCACGATGGCGGCTTCATCGGCGACGTTGGCCGGCTGGAAGCTCACCTGCATGAAGCGCTGGTCCCAGCGCAGCAGGCGCGCAGGCACCACGACGGGCTCGCCGCCGATGATGAACTCGAACTGGACGAGCGAGCCGTCGGTGACGCCGAGGGGACGGTCGGCCACCACCGAACCGCCGCCTTGTGACATATCCTGCGTGATGCCGCTCACCGCGCGGCCATCCGGCAGGTAGATGGCCACGGGGATGGTGGCGCGGACCCGGGCGTAGGAGCGGATCTGCCGGGTTTCGCGCCCGACGGCCAATGCGGCCATCACGGTGAGCAACGAGATGGAGCCCCAGATCGTGTTCAGCACGAGAGCCTGGAAGGTCAGTTGCTCGGTTTGCAGGAACAAGAGGCCGACTAGGCCGCGGATCACTCCGGCGACCAGGAAGAAGGCCAGGATAAGGTTCGGGTAGACGGCGCCCAGGTCGAAATAGCCGTTCTCGAGCAGGCCGCCCTTGTTGGTGACGTTGAACTTGCCGCGCCGGGGGGCGAACAGCGTCACGATCGTCACGCGCACCAGGAACAATGCCAGCACCGTTTCGTACACTTCGGACCAGAAGGAATGGCGGTTGTT
>CAXSEK010000347.1:0-4048 GCA_964235625.1 uncultured Acetobacteraceae bacterium | reverse complement strand
GACACCTCGCGCTCGCCCTTGCCCAGGATGCGCAGCCGGTTGCGCACGGCGCCCAGGGCGACCTCGGCGCTGCCGAGGCTGCCGCGCGCATTGGTCAGGTCACTCTGGCTCTGCTGCCAGTCTTTCAAAGAGCCGCCTTGCGCGAGATACAGATCGTGCTGCCGTTTCTCCGTCGTAGTGGCGAGCGCCAGTTGCGCCTTGGCCGTACGGTCGGTGCCGAGGGCGGCGACGAGGTCATTGGCGGCCTGGACGAACTCGCTGGCCTGGATGGAGAGCAGGGGGTCGCCGGCCTTCACCTGGTCGCCGGCCTTGACGAACAGCTTCGTCACCCGGCCGGTATAGGGGGAGAACACCGGCACCGTCCGGTCGTCGTCCAGCGCGATCTTGCCGTCCGTCACCTGGGTCGCGGAGAACGCCGCGAGCCGGACGGGCGCCGTCTTCAACCCGCCCCACTGGGCGTCGGTGGGCTTGAAGCTGGCCGAGTTCGTGGTCGCCGCAGCCGGCGGCGGGGCCGAGGCCTCACCGCCGGAGAACAAGCCGCCGAGCAGGAGATACAGCACCAGCAGCCCGGCCCCGCAGCCCACGATGATGATCTGCACGGCGCGCGGCAGCCGCCGGGTGCGCGCGGACCGCAGCGCCGGCTGTGACACCTGGTTCACGCCCGAGTCGTCTATCTGCATCACCATCGTCCCGTTCAACAGTAAGCCTGCGCCCGCGGTCACGCATCGGGGCATCGCCAGGGGGGCGGATGCCGGCAGCGCATGCCACCGGTCACAGCAAACAAGCAGCAGTCAAGCGCGCCCGCTCGGCCTCTCGGAGAGGACCGGGGTCGGGGCAACCAGCGCCACCACGGCCGCCAAAGCGTGATCCACTGCCGAAGACCCCTGATCGACATGTCCGCCACGGACCGGTGCGGTTGTCGGGTCAGTAGCGGTGACTTGCATAAAGTCTCGATAAAGGTCTGCTGGCCGCGCGGACGTCAGGCTTCAGTGTTGCGCAAATGCCGCCATGCGGATCCGCGATGCGCATGGAGCTACCGTCAGAATTGGAGGTGCAGCCGGGTGCCGAAGACATGCACCGGCCCGCGATCGACATTGTAGCCGGGGTGGTTGATGAGCTGGTAATCAGCCGTGACGTTGATCCCCTTGCGGACCGTCAGGTTGTAGAACGTCTCGAAGATCTGTTCCGGTCCCGCATTGGTCAGCTTGCCATCGCCGACCAGGATGCCGAGCCCGCCCTGCTCGAAATAGTCCTTGCGCGCCTTGGTGATGGTGTTGACCACGAAGGCCGCGCCGAGCGTGTCGTCCGGCCGGTTCCAGCGCTTCCCGGCCAGGGACAGCCCGAGGGAGAGCGAGCGGTCGATATCGGTGAAGTCGTAGCTCTCGGTCCGCCCGTCATCGAAGCTCGCGCGCAGGAAGGCGCCGAGGTCCTCGGTGATCTGCTGCTCCGCGTTCAGGCTGCCGCCCAGCTTATTGTGCAGCCGGCGCGCGGCCTGCAGCTGCGTGTTCGAAGCACCGGGGTCGGCGGCCAGATAGGCCTCCAGCTCCGAGAACCGCCCGACGCGGGCATGGGTATCGAAGCCCAGCAGCTTGAGCTTGCCGGCTTGGCCGAAGAGCGCGTAGCGGGCCTCTCCCTCCAGCACCGCCTGGAACTGGTGCAGGACCGCGGTGTCGATGAACTTCGAGTTCGGGGTGACCGAGCCCTGGAAGAAGCCGCCCCGCAGCGTCCACCAGTCCTGGTACCACTCGGCGGATGCGCCGTAGCTGTATCCCCAGGCGTCGGCCGCGTAGTCGAACGCGCCGGCGTCGACGATGGACCAGTTCAGGAAGTCGTTGCGCGGGTCGTGTGCGTATTTGTTAGTGTCGAACACGTCCACGACGCTGAGCTTGCCGGCGGTCAGCACGACGCGGTTGGCCGTCTGCGCGCCGCCGAGCTGGTTCAGGTCGGGGTCGACGCCTTGCACCTCGCCACCGAGATCGATGGTCTGGCGGAAGAACACGCGTTGCAGCCGCACGTAGGGATCGGCCTGGCCAACCTTGTAGGCCTCGGCACTCGGGAAGCCCGCGACGCCCAGCGTGTTGCTTAGGCCAAAGCCCTGGTCGACCTCCGGGTTCAGCCAGATTTCCGCGCCCTGCCAGGGCCGGAACCCGCCATAGAGCGTGACATCCCACGTCTCGTCGCCGCGGCTCCCGGGGTCGAGGCTGTTGGGACCGCGATAGGCGGAGTGGAAGCCGGGATGGTACTGGTCCACGAACGTGGTCTGGCCGTGGACGGCCCATTGCTCCGGTGCGGCCGGCCTGTCCGGAGCGGTCGATGCCGTCGAGACGTCCGATTGCGGGGCCGTGCCGCCTTCGGACGTGGCGGGGCCGCCTTCCGGGGTGGGCGCCGGGCTGGCGGCCCATGAAGCGGTGGGGGCGGCCAGGCTGGCGAGCAGCAGTGCAGCGGCGATCCGGAGCATGCGGGGATGGCAGCGGCGATCGCCGGCGCGGTCCGCGTGTGTCGTCAGCCGCCGCATGCTTGTCCCCGGTGCGTCGCGTAGGACGTCAGCGATACGTGAAGCGGCTTGACGTGGAAAGTCTTTACCGGCGCGCAAAGGAGCGATCACGCTATCCAGTGCCGCTCCGTGGCGTGCAGTGTCACAGATCCGCTGCTCGGTCCATTTTTGTGCAGCTTTTATGTCGGAGGGAAACGCACAGCGTTGCCGTTTCATGTGTCTGCTGGCGGCCGGTTGTTTGGTGAGCGTGCGCGCTTGCGGCCGGGCGATGTCGATCCCATACGGTTGGACCTTCGCTAGCAACGATGGAGTGTAGACGATGCGCCTGATTTCAGCCCTTGCGGCTGGCTGCCTGATCGTTTCCTCGAGCGTGCCGGCCTGGGCGGCTGGCGGGGCTGGTGGCGCCGGCGGTGCGGGGGGCGCCGCCGGGGGCGGGATCGGTGGTGGTGCCGCGATGGGGCAAGCCGCGCCGGGCGGCACGGCCAACGCATTGGTCGGTGGATCGGGCAGCGGCCCCGGCCGCACGGGGACGCCCACCAGCTCGTTCCCCGTCGGGCCGGGCGGGACCTTGGCCACACCCGGGATCGCGAGTTCGGCGGGCGGCACAGGTTCGTCCGGGGATGTCGGTCCGGCCGGGAGCGTAGGCTCGGTCGGGAGCGCCGGCGCCGCCGGGCTTGCGGGTACGCCCGGATCGGCCGCGGCGTCTGGCATGCCGAGCGCCCTGGCCGGTTCTGGCTCGGGCGCGTTGCTCGGGTCGGCTGGCGCCGCCGGGCAGGCTGCACCGGGGTCGAGTGCGACGGTGTTCGGCACTGGCGTCACGCCGGGAACGGGCGGCGGTGCGGCGCCTGCGGGGTCTGCGATTCCCGATTGAGGTCGGGTGGTGTGGCTATAAGTGAAGGTGAGATGTGAATCGGTATCTCACCTTCGTGCGCGTGTCGGTGGGACGCCAAAGCGTCTCACCCTACGGCATCGGAATCGTTCTATGAAACGATCTACTCGAGACTGGAGCGTGGTCCACGGGTCAGACCAACCGGGCCTGTTTCACGGCGGCTGCGATGAAGCCGCGGAACAGCGGGTGGGGGTCGAGCGGCTTGCTCTTGAGTTCGGGATGATACTGCACGCCGACGAACCAGGGGTGGCCCGGCAGCTCCACAGTCTCCGGCAGGATGCCATCCGGTGACAGGCCGCTGAAGCGCAATCCGGCCGCCTCGAGCCGGTCTCGGTAGTGGATGTTCACTTCGAAGCGGTGGCGGTGCCGCTCGTTGATCTCCGCGGCGTCGCCATACATCCGCCGCACCAGCGTGCCCGCGCCGAGGGCGGCCGGGTAGGAGCCGAGGCGCATCGTGCCGCCTAGGTCGCCCCCCTCCTCGCGGATCTCCTTCTCGTTGCCACGCGCCCACTCCGTCAGCAGGCCGACCACTGGCTCCTCGCAGGGGCCGAACTCGGTGGAGGAGGCGTGCGGCAAGCCGGCGAGGTGGCGGGCGGCCTCGATCACCGCCATCTGCATGCCGAAGCAGATGCCGAGGAACGGCACCCGGTGCTCGCGGGCGAAGC
>CAXSEK010000346.1:0-4052 GCA_964235625.1 uncultured Acetobacteraceae bacterium | reverse complement strand
AGGAGTGCACCGGACGGAGACCACTGTGGCCGATATGCGCGGACTGGACGCATTCTCATGGCCGCGCCAGCAGCCGGGAGAAGCTGGCCACGCCCGCGCCGCCCGCGAAACATGCGCCCAAAGTGAGGGCCAGCGCCGGGCCGTGCAGCGCCGAGATGCCGAAGCACAGCGCCACCAACGCGGCACCGGTGGATTGCCCGACCAGGCGGGAGGTGGCCACGATGCCGCTGGCCCCGCCACTGCGTTCCGGCGGGGCGGCGGACATGATCGCCTTCAGGTTGGGAGACTGGAAGAACCCGAACCCGGCGCCGCAGATCATCATGCGCCATACGATCGCGACATTGTCCGGATGCGCCGGCAGGGTGGCCATCAGGGTCAACCCTATGCACAGCACCGCCATGCCGATGCCGCCCAGGATCGCCGGCGGGTAGCGGTCCGACAGCGGCCCTGCGAACGGCGCCACCAGCCCCGTCATCACCGGCCACGGCGTCAGCAGCAGCCCCGTCTGCACCGCGTCATGGCCGAGCACGGTCTGGAAGAAGAACGGCAGCGAGACGAAGGAGAGCCCTTGCGCCGCGAACGAGCACATGCTGGTCAGCGAGGAGAGCGCGAACAGCGGGCGGCGATACAGGTCCACCGGCAGCAGCGGTGCCGGCAGGCCGAGCTGCCGCCGCACGAGGAAGAACCCGCACACCAAGGCGCCACCCAGTAGCAGGGCGGTGGTGAAGCCGGACGCGCTGTGCGCCGCCTCGCCGATGCCCAGGATCAGCAGCCCGAACGTGCCGGCGTTCAGCGCGGCACTCGCCAGGTCGAATTTGTGCCGGCCCAGCGGCGTCAGCGGCAGGGTGCGGGATGCGAGCGCCAGAGCGACTACGCCGATCGGTACGTTGATCGCGAACAGCCACTGCCAGGACGCGACCGACAGGATGGCCGCCGACACCGTCGGCCCCAGCGCCGTCGTGGTCGCGACCGTCATCGCGTTGAACCCCACGCCCTGGCCCAGCCGGCGCGCCGGGTAGATGAAGCGGATCAGCGCCGTGTTCACGCTCATGATCCCCGCGGCCCCCATGCCCTGCAGCACCCGCGCTGCGGTCAACGTCGGCAGCGACCAGCTCAGCGCGCACAGCAGCGAGGCAAGGATGAACAATGCCAGCCCGTAGCCGTAGACCCGGCGGTAGCCGATGATCTCCCCCAGCGAGGCCAGCGGCAGCAGGCAGGCGACCAGGGCCAGCTGATACGAGTTCACCACCCAGATCGACGCCGCGGGTGTCGCCAGCAGGTCCACGGCGATGGTCGGCAACGCGGCATTGGCGATCGACGTATCCAGCGAGGCGAGGCCTACGGCCGTGGTCACCGCTGCGACCGCCCATAGCCGGCGTCGGACGGGGAGGCCATCGAGCGGGGTGAGTTCGGTCATGCGGCGCATGATCGAAGCCGCGGGGCTTCACGTCCAGGGGCAGCCGGTCGCGGGATCGTGATCGGGCCGGCGGTGTCCCGTGGCGGCGTGCGGGCGGACACTCCCATCCATGTCGTCCTCCGCCGAGCCCGTGCCCGTCATCACCCCGAGCGGGGCGGCGGCCGGGCAGCCCTCCGCCCGCACGCTGTTCTTTACCGTGTTCCCGTCGATCATGCTGCCGATGTTCATGGCCGCGGTGGACCAGACGATCGTGGCGACGGCGCTGCCCGCGATCGCCGGGTCGCTGGGGGACGTGGAGCGAGTGTCGTGGGTGGTGATCTCCTATCTCGTCGCCACCACGATCGCCGCCCCCGTTTACGGCCGCCTGGGCGACGTGCTGGGCCGCCGCAAGCTGCTGTTCGTGGCCCTGGCGATCTTCGTCGTGGCTTCCGTCGCGTGCGCCGTGGCCCCGACCATCCTGGCCCTGACCGCCGCCCGCGTGCTGCAGGGCCTGGGCGGCGGCGGGCTGATGACCACCAGCCAGGCGCTGGTGGGGGAGGTGGTTCCGCCGCGAGAGCGGGGCCGCTACCAGGGCTACCTCGCGTCCATCTTCGTCGCGTCCTCCACCTTCGGTCCCGTCGCGGGCCGCTGGCTGACGCAGCATTTCGGCTGGCAGTCGGTGTTCATCGTCAACCTGCCGCTGGGTGCGGCCGCTGCGGCCCTGGCCTTCCGCCTGCCGCGCCGGGCCGGTGCCGGCGGCAAGCTGCAGTTCGACACGCTGGGCGTGGTGCTCTTCACCGCCTTCATCACGCCGATGTTGCTTGCGCTGGAGCGGCTGCAGCGGTTTGACCCGGCATCCCTGCCGCTCGTGGGCGCGCTAGTCGCCGTGTCGCTGGGCGCGCTGTGGCTGCTGCTGCGGCAAGAGCGCCGCGCTGCCAGCCCGTTGCTGCCGCTGAACCTGCTGCGCCAATCGGCGATCTGGCGGTGTGACCTGATGGGCGCCTGCGTCGGCGCCATGCTCGTCTCGATGGTCACGTTCGTGCCAATCTGGCTGCAGGTGGTGCGTGGCATCGGGCCCAGCGACGTCGGCCTGATGCTGCTGCCGATGACGGCGGGGATCGCGTTCGGCTCCCTGTTCACCGGCCGCATGATGGCCAAGACCGGCCACACCGCGATCTTCCCCTCGATCGGCCTGGCCATCACGGGTTGCGCGCTGCTGATCCTGGCCTTCGCCGCCCCCCGCCTGTCCAACACGGCGGTGCCGCTGTTGTTCGTGCTATATTCAGTGAGCCTCGGCACGGCGATGCCCGTGGTGCAGCTCACGGTGCAGCTGGTGGCGGGCCGCGCGAACCTGGGCGCCGCGGCCGCCTCAGTGCAGTTCAGCCGGTCCGTGGGCGCCGCGTTCGGCACGGCGATCGTGGGCGCGGTGCTGTTCGCCGTCCTCTCCCGCGCCGACCGCGGTACGGCCACCCTGTTCGCCGAGATGGTGGAACGCGGGCCGGTCGCGATGGCGGGGCTGGACGGGGTGCGGCGCGCCGTCGTCTCGGCGGAGATCAGGGATGCGTTCCGCTCTGCTTTCCTGGCCATCGCCGGCTTTACCGGGTTGGGCCTGCTGATGGCCTGGACCATCCCCGTCCGCAAGATGTGATGCCTATCGACCTTCGTAGGATGGGCGTCAGCCCACCGCCCACGCCGCGGTTGGTGGGCTGACGTACACCCTACGGAGCCTCCCGCGCCGCCATCGCCAGCACCGCGGCCAGGTTGCGGCCCATGATCGCCAGCACGCCTGCATCATTGGTGACCATCAAGGCAGCGGTTGCCCCGTCAATGAGCAACAGGATCTGCCGCGCCACGATCGCCGGCTCCGCCAGGCCCGCACCCTGGCACAGATCGCCCAGGAACCGGAGCACGTGCCCATGGTGCTCCGCGGCGATATCCCGCAGCCAGGTCTCGCCCTTGTCGTGCTCGGCGATCGCATTCATGAAGGCGCAGCCGTAGAACCGGCCGCTGCGATACCAACCCTCCATGGCTCGGCCGACCGACTGCAGCCGTGCCATCGGGTTCGGGCCGGCAGACTCGACGGCGGCGAAGAACCCGGCGCGCCACTCCGCCCCTTCGCGCGCCAGCACCTCCCGCAACAGGGCGTCCTTCGAGCCGAAACGGCCATACAGCGTCATCTTGGACGCACCCGCCACCGCCAGGATCCGATCAATCCCCGTCGCATGGATGCCGTTCCGGCAGAACAGGTCCCGTGCGGCGCCGATGATGCGCTCATGGGCCGGCTCGGTGCGGGGCAGGAGGGTGGCGTCGCTCACCCCGCCAACCTCGCAGTGCCGCGCTCCCGGTGCAAGCGGAAGGACTGGGCATGGCGCGTGCGTATCACCAGGTCAGGTTGTGCCAGACAGAACGGTCTGTATGATCGTGGCATTCGGATTGCAACCCGAACCCACCAAAGCAAAGGAACGCCGCCATGAGCGCCACCGCGACACCGCTTCCCCCCGCCGGACCCGGCGCTATGACCGGCTGCCTCGCCCCGATCGACAAGGGCGGGCTCGACCAGCTGATCGCCAAGGGCCGCGCCAACCCGCAAGCCATCAAGACCCTCAAGTGCAAGACCATCGCCGAGGGCCGCTTCCGCCACCTGAACATGATCCGC
>CAXSEK010000345.1:0-4075 GCA_964235625.1 uncultured Acetobacteraceae bacterium | reverse complement strand
CCGTCACCGTCGGATTTCGATAAGGGATGGTGACCCGCTTCGGTTCAAGCTTGGAGACGTCTTATGGCTAAAGTACCCGGCACGCCAAAGGCAAAGGCGGCTGCCCCGGCGCAATTCGACATGAACAGCCGCGAGCGGAAAGGCGGCAAGGGTGGTCCTGGTGGTCCGGGCCGCGGCCGTGATGAAAAGCGTCCACCCAGCCGCATCATGGAACTGCCGCCCACCCTGGTCGATCGCGGCGAGGGCTGGATCATCCGGAAAATCGGCAAGATCGACCAGGCCTCCCACGTCGCCATGGGTGCCGAATACCATCTGATCTTCGAGGGCCATGATCACATGGTGTTCGACAACCTGGGTGCTGCCCGGGGCCGCGCCAAGGAAGCACCGCCGGAGATCGCACAGGCCGTAGAGGTTGCGGCGGATCCGGCTGAGGATGCTGCACCCGCGGAAACGCCGACAGACGAGCCGTAGACGCGACGCTTTTACCGATACCCACCGCCAGCTTCACTGAGGGTGGCCAGGCGGACGGCAGACCCATCTGCGGTCGTAGTCCAAACGGCCGCGATGGCGTATGGGCGTGGTCGCTTAGGAATGCTCCGTGTATTGCGTGAAGCTCAAGCTCCTCAGCCCAGCCGGCGGATGCCCTCTGCGTTGGCGGCGGCGAGGCGGCCGTTCGCGATTGTGGCAACCACGCGCGGTAGCGTGCCGGGCTGCACCACGACCGCATCTGCCCGCATGCCCGGCGCCAACGTGCCGCGGTCGGCCAGCCCGGCGGCCTCGGCCGGGTTGGTGGACACCAGCGCCCAGGCTGCCGCCAGGTCCAGCACGCCGCGCCGGGCGAGCACGAACGGGGCCTGCACCAACGCGGGGTAGTAGTAGTCGCTTGTGAGTACGCGGCAAAGCCCCGCCTCCGCCATCGCCGCAGCAGACGCCCAACCGAGATGCGATCCGCCACGCAGCACGTTTGGGCTGCCCATCGCCACCCAATCCTCGGCGGCACGGGCGGCGCGCGCCACGTCCTCTCCCACCGGGAACTCGCAGATGCGGGCGCCCAGGGCGCGGAACGCGTCCCGTCCGGCCACGGCGTCGTCGTCGTGGCTGGCCATCGGCAACCCGGCCAAGCGGGCCGCCGCGGCGATGCGCCGCATTGCGGCGGGCACCTCCGCCGCCTGGCCACCCACGCGCTCGGCGAGGGCGCGGAACTCGGCGACAGCCATGCCGGCCCGCTCGCTATACTTCACGGCGGTCGCCGGGTCCCCAACGCGGCGAAGGATGGAGGGCGTGTGGTCGTTGAAGGCCACCAGGTGCACGCGCCTGGCGGCGACGTCCGCCAGTGCCATGTCCAGTGCGTCCAGGTTGAACGCCTCCCACCGCAGGTGCACGCGCATGTCGCAGGCGCTGCGCGCGCGCGCTGCGTCCAGCCCGTCAAGCAGGGCGCTCCAGGTGGCGGCACTCCGCAGGCCGGGTTCCCAGGAGAGGGTCACGCCGTGGAACGCCGTGGTGACGCCGTTGGCAAGCAGCTGCGCCTCGGTCTCGGCAAGGGCAACGTCCATGGGGAAGTTCACCCCGGGGCGGGGCTGGATCTGCCGCTCGAACGCGTCGCCGTGCAGGTCGACGATCCCGGGCAGCACCAGCAGGCCACGCGCATCAAGGCTGCGCCGGGCCCGGCCGGGGCTGGTGATGCGGCCGTCCTCGATGCCGATGTCGCGCTCTTCAAACGCTCCGCCGACCAGGACCTGGCCGCCCTCTATCCGAAGATCCACGCACTCAACTCCCGTGTTCGACGGCGACGTGCCTGCTGCGTCGATATCACGGCGGTCCCGCTTCGCCCAACTCTCACCGCGAGAAGGTTTTGACGTCGGTGCAGCTTTACCGCGCTTCGCCGGGCGACGTAGGATGCCGGGTTCCGAGGGGCATGCATGGACAGCTACGACGTCATCATTATCGGCGCCGGCATCGCGGGGGCCTCCGCCGCCTACGAGATCGCGGCGACGCGGTCCGTGCTTGTCCTCGAGGGCGAGAGCCACCCCGGCTATCACACCAGTGGCCGCTCCGCCGCCGTGTTCACCGAGACCTACGGCAACCGCGCCATCCAGGCGCTAACCACCGGTAGCCGCGCGTTCTTCGAGGCGCCGCCGCCGGGCTTCTGCGACCACCCCCTGCTCAGCCTGCGCGGCGTCGCCTACGTCGCGCGGGAGGACCAAATGTCGGGATTGGCGGTGATGATCGACCGCGTGAGCGGCCTTGCCCCCGATGCGGCCATGCTGTCGAAGGCGGAACTCTTGCGGCGCGTGCCTCTGTTACGGCCGGACTACGTGGCGGGTGGAGCGATCGAGCCGTCCGCCATGGACATCGACATCGCGGCGCTGCACGACGGTTACTTCCGCGCTGCCAGGAGCCGCGGGGCGAAGCTGGTGTGCGACGCATCGATCACCGCGCTGGAGCCGTCCGGAGGTGGCTGGCACGTCCGCACTCAAGCCGGGGCCTGGCACGCCGGCGTGGTGGTGAACGCCGCCGGCGCCTGGGCGGATGCCGTGGCCGCCATCGCGGGGGCCGCCCCTGCCGGTCTGATCCCGAAGCGCCGCACCGCGATGATCCTGGCCCTGCCGGACGGCGTGGACGCCAGCGCCTGGCCGATGGTGATGGATGCCGACGAGCAGTTCTACTTCAAGCCCGACACCAGCGGCCGCCTGCTTGCCTCCCCCGCCGACGAGACCCCGATGGACCCGCACGACGTGCAGGCGGACGAGCTGGACATCGCCATCTGCATCGACCGCATCCAGCAGGCCGCCGACCTGCCGGTGCGCCGGGTCGTACGGTCCTGGGCCGGACTGCGCAGCTTCGTCGCCGACAAGACGCCCGTCGTGGGGTTTGACCCGGCGGTCCCCGGCTTCTTCTGGCTGGCCGGCCAAGGCGGCTACGGCTTCCAAACCTCGCCCGCGATGGCCCGCCTGACCGCGGCGCTAACCGCCGGGCGCGGTGTGCCGCCGGACCTGGCCAACCGTGGGGTCACTGCGGCGGCGTTGGCGGCCGGGCGGGCGGGGTTGTCAGCTCGTGCGCGGTTGGTGGGGCGCAAAAGCGCGCTTCGTCCTACGCCGGATGACGCCGTCTAATCGCTCTCGTAGCCATACACCTCCGGCAGGATGAAGATTGCCGCCAGGAACCCGGCCAGCGGGAACAGTGCGACAAACAGCGTCGCACCTGCCTGGCCGATCTGGTTGAACAGCAGCGGGAACAGGAAGATCGCCAGGAAGGACGGCAGCTTGACGAACATGTAGGCGAAGCCGCTGGCCGTGCCGCGGTATTGCGGCCGGGCGACCATGGTGGGGATCGTCATGCAGTTCGACGCATCCCAGTAATGGCCCCACAACATCGCCGCTGCCGCGAACGGCAGCACGTAGCGGTGCCCGGAATAGATCGCCCACGCGGCCACCACCAACGACACCAGCACGATCCCGAACCCGGCGATGCCGATACCGCGGTGCCCGATCTTGGGGGTGAGGAGCGGCCCGACCCAGCCGGACACCGCTGCCAGGGAATACAGCGCCATCAGCACCAGGTTGTTGCCGAGCATCGACCCGACGCCGACCGTGGCGAAGATCACGGGCAAGTAGAACCCGAACGTCGCGAACTCGCCGCCCTGGCAGAAGCATGCGATCCAGCCATAGATCGTGGCGCGCCAACGGATCGGATCCTGCTTCAAGTCCGCCATGAACTCGGTGGTCTGTGGCTTTGTTACCGTCACATCCTCGTTCGGCAGCATTGCGAGGTCGTCGCCGTACATCGACTGGGACACCGCCTTGGCTTCGCGGAACCGGCCGCGGCGCACCAGCCAAACTGCCGTCTCCGGCAGGTCGTGCCGCAGCAGCAGGATCACCAGCGCCGGCACTGCCCCGAGCCCAAGGGTGATGCGCCAGACCAACTCGTGCGGCAACTCGGCGGCGATGAATACCGTGATCACCGCGAGCGTGGCGACCTCCCCCACCGCGAACATGAACTGCCAACGGTTGCCCATCACCTCCCGCTGGCCCTTGGGCATCGATTCCATGATGTAGGTATAGCCGTTGGAGATGTC
>CAXSEK010000344.1:0-4075 GCA_964235625.1 uncultured Acetobacteraceae bacterium | reverse complement strand
GCAATCCGCCGTGGAAGATTTGGGACGCACGATTATGAACGCCTACACGTCTAAGGAGGAATTGGCCCTCCTGCCGGCCAACCGGATCAGCTACCCGGAGCATTATGCCGATGCGCGCGACCAGCGCCGTGGTGGTCTCTGGCGCCTGCTTGGCCACATCACCGCCTATTTCGAGCGTCAGCGCGTGCTGTCGGAACTGAGCAGCCTGTCCGACCGCGAATTGAGCGATATCGGCCTGAGCCGTAGCGAGCTTCCGTTGGTTTTCCGTCCGGGCGTGGCCCGCCGCCGCTGACGGACCTGTCGGCCGGGCGGTCACGCGCCGGTTGGTTTACGGAGCACGAGCGTCGCCCAGGCGGCCTCGTGCACCACACGCTCCAGCACCAGGCCCGCGCGCCGGTGGGCAACCAGCACCATCCGGGCCTGGGTCACTAGCAGCCCTGCCAGGATCGCGGTCCCACCGGGGGCCAGGTTGGCAGCCAGGCCGGTTGCCATCGCGCAGAGCGGTCGCGCCAGGATGTTGGCGAACACCAGGTCATACGGCCCGCCCGCTCGCGCCGGGGGCTGCCACCCAGCCGCGACCCGGCACCGCATTCGCCCCCGCAACCCATTGGCAAACACGTTTTCGCGCGCTACGCGCACCGACCAGCCGTCGATATCGGTCGCGAGCACGGGCCGGCGCAGTAGCTTGCACGCCGCCATTCCCAGGATGCCGGATCCGCACCCGAGATCGAGGATCCGGCGGGGCTGGCGCCAGGCAACCTGCTCGAGCGCCCGCAGGCAGCCCCGGGTAGAGCTGTGCTCGCCCGATCCGAACGCGACGCCCGCATCGAGCACCAAGGTGATCCGGTCCATCACCCGGGCCGGCGGCAAATGAGTCCCCCGGATCGCGAACCGCCGGCCGACCCGCTGCTCCGGAAAGGAGGATTGCGTCCGCGCCAGCCAACCCCCGGCCTCCGTGGCCCGGCGCTGCAAGGGGGGCGACTGTCCCGTGAGCATGGCGGCGAGCGCCAGCCCGGCGGCGAGGTCTGCCTCGCCCTGTCCCGTCAGCTTCACCCCCTCCACCGTCCAGATACGCCGCTCCTCATCGGTGAGGAACAAACCCACGGTTCGGCAGGCCAGGCCGAGTGCCGCCTCGAACGGCTCGAGTGCGGCTTCGGGCACGGTGACGGACACGGTTTCCAGTTGGGCGCTCATCCGCCCGCAACCTCCCGGTTCACGGTTCCAGGCGCAAGCGGGGTAAACGGCCGGTCAGTCGATCTGTCCATGCCCCACAGCCTGATGACCGGCCTCGGTCGCCGCGACCCGGAAATACTCGAACGCATAGACCCGGATGGCGCTCGTCCGGCCGCCTTCGCCCGTCTTACCCTCGACACGTTGGACCAGGTCGCCAAGGGCGACCTTCTCCCGTTTGCAGATCTCCTGCAACGCATCCCAGATTTCCGGTTCGAGCCGCATGGAGGAACGCCCTCGGACGGCAATGATATTTCGGTTAACGAGACGACTTTGCATCCAGTAGCATCCGTCCAAAAAAGTATTGCGCTTAACTCTTCGTTAACACATTGTTCCAGAAATAACAACCTGGAATTGTGGCTTTGGTATCTTTTTTAAGACGCGCCATCAGGGGTTAAACCCCATCAAACCTCTGTCGGAGACTGTAACACCAGCGATAGCGCATGCAGCCCGTCCCGGAACTCTCCATCGAGCACCTGATGAACCGCGCGGGACCGTGCCAGCCGGCTCTGCCCGGCGAATGCACTGGATACCATCCGAACGGTGTAGTGCGTCTCCCCGCCGGGCGTGGCACCCTGGTGCCCGGCATGGCGGGCACTGTCGTCGCAGATGTCGAGCATCGTCGGCGCGAACGCGGCTGTGAGCGCGGCATGCAGCCGCTCGTGTCGGGATGTCATCAGGTTGGTATCGACCTTTGTTCCGAGAGCCGAATTGTGCAGCGCATACGCGCGCTACGCCATGCGGTTCAGTGTGCGGGGCGCACACTCTTGTCACGATCCGGCATGGGTCCGACAGAAGGCTAGAACCGCGCACCAGAGCACCACTCACGCGGGTCGCCGGGGCTTGCCCCGCTCGCCCGTGGACGCACATAAAGGCCAATGACCCGACGCACACCGCGACCTCGGGCCTACGCGCCCGATCCGGATGCGCCAGGCCGGCCCTGCGACTATCCCGGCTGCTCCTGCCAGGGCGAATACCGCGCGCCGAAATCGCGCAGCTCACTCAATGAATACTGGTGGTATTGCCTCGAGCACGTCCGCGCTTACAACGCGACCTGGGACTTCTACAAAGGCATGACGCCGGGCCAGATCGAGGCGCAGACCCGGGCGGATACCCAGTGGCAGCGTCCCACCTGGCCGCTCGGCCGCCTCGGTGCCAAGTTCCTCAACGAGGACGTATTGCGCGATCCGCTCGACGGCCTGGCCGCACATCGCCCCCGCCGTGCCGAGCCCGCCGGCCCAGCCGCGCCGACCGAGTTGCGGGAACCACTCAGCACGCTCGGACTTGAATGGCCCGTATCGCTGGATGCCGTGAAATCGCGCTACAAGGAACTTGCCAAGCGTCATCACCCCGACGCCAATGGTGGTGACCGGGCGGCGGAGGAGCGGCTGAAGACGATAAACCTCGCCTACGCCGCCGTTCGCCACCATCTCACGGTCGAACCGCATCCTATGGCGGCCGCAGGCTAGCGCGCGCCCCACCCCGCCGCTAATTTCGCGTCCAGTCCGCATCTGTCCGAGGATAACAACTGCTGATGACCAACGTCGCCGCCCTCGCGGACTCCCGTCCCCTCCCGACCTCCGCCATTGATGGGCCGGATACCACCGTCCGCGCGCGCGATGTTTTCGGCATCGACCATGACATGGACGTGCCAGCCTTTTCCGTGCGCACCGAACACGTGCCGGACATCGACAATACCTATCGCTTCGACCGCGAGACGACGGTGGCCATCCTGGCGGGCTTCGCCTTCAACCGCCGGGTGATGGTCCAGGGCTATCATGGCACAGGCAAGTCCACTCATATCGAGCAGATTGCGGCGCGGCTGAACTGGCCGTGCATCCGCGTCAACCTCGACAGCCACATCAGCCGCATCGACTTGATCGGCAAGGACGCGATCGTGGTGCGCGACGGCAAGCAGATCACCGAATTTCGCGAGGGCATCCTGCCCTGGGCGCTGCAACACGCCTGCGCCCTGGTTTTTGACGAGTATGACGCCGGCCGCCCCGATGTGATGTTCGTGATCCAGCGCGTGCTGGAAGTGGAGGGCAAGCTCACGCTGCTCGACCAGAACAAGGTGATCCGGCCGCACCGCTCCTTCCGCCTGTTCTCAACGGCGAACACGGTCGGCCTCGGCGACACCACGGGCCTGTATCATGGCACGCAGCAGATCAACCAGGGCCAGATGGACCGCTGGAGCATCGTCGCCACGCTGAACTACCTGCCGCATCGGCAGGAGACCGAGATCGTCATGGCCAAAATGGGCCTCGACATGAAGGACACGCCCGCCCGCAAGCGAACCGAGTCGATGGTGGCCCTGGCGGACTTGACGCGCGCCGGCTTCATCAACGGCGACATCTCCACCGTCATGTCCCCGCGCACCGTGATTACCTGGGCCGAGAACGCCAAGATCTTCAGCGATATCGGCTTTGCCTTCCGAGTCACCTTTCTTAACAAGTGCGATGAGGCGGAGCGCTCGACCGTGGCCGAGTATTATCAACGCTGCTTCAACGAGGACATCCCGACGGGGGTGCCCACCCGCAAGGTGATGTAGGCGTGAGCGGAACCAAGGATACCGGCCGGGCAGACGACTTCAAGCGCGCCACGGCCGGCGTGTTGCGGGCGGTCGCCCAGGCGCCGGACGTGCAAGTCGCATTTCAGCCGGGCCCTTCCGGCGTGGTGGGCCGGCGTGCCCGTCTGCCACTGCCAACCCGTGCCTTGCCACCGGCCGAGATGGCTAAGCTCCGGGGCGCTGCGGACAGTGTAGCCCTGCGGCTGCGCCACCACGACGAGGGCGTGCACGCCGCCCGCTCGCCGGGCCAGCGTGAGGCGAAGGACGTGTACGACG
>CAXSEK010000343.1:0-4080 GCA_964235625.1 uncultured Acetobacteraceae bacterium | reverse complement strand
GGGCCGGACAGCGCGGTGACGGCCGGGGCGCGGCGGATCGCGGCGGCGCCGGCCACGCCGCCGTTCGACTGCATCAACAACAGCGGCGCCGCAATGCCCGCCTCCAGCAGGCGCTGCTCCAGCCGTGCCACGTAGCTGGAGACGGCCGGCATGACGCCCGCATTCAGGATGGTGGCCAGCGTGCGCTCGTATTCGCGCACCACCGGCAGCACGTCGGTCGAGATCGTCACCACGACGCCGGGCAGGCCGGCGCGCAGGATCTCCGCCACGCGTTGCTCATGCGCCGGGTGGGCGAAGCTGTGCAGCAGGCACACGGCGACCGCGGCTACGCCGAGCCTGCGGCAGGCCGCCACCGCGTCGGCCACGCTGGCTTCGTCCAGCGGCACTTGCACCACGCCGCCGGGCCCGACCCGCTCGACCACCTCCAGCACGCGGGAGGGCGGGACGGGGCGGGCGGGCTTGCGCCAGGCATACAGATTGGCGGCACGCGGGATATCCTGCCGCCCGATCTCCAGCACATGGCGGAAGCCCTGGGTGGTGATCAGGGCGGTCAGCGCGCCCTTGCCTTCCAGGATGAGGTTGGTGGCGACGGTGGTGCCGTGCAGCACTCGCCCGATGGCGGCGGCCTCGGCGCCGGCTGCAGCCAAAGCGAGGTGAAGGCCGGTGATGAAGGCCTGGCTGGGATCGGACGGCACGCTCGGCGTCTTGGCGCGCCAGGCCTGGCCGGTGGCGGGGTCCTGCAAGGTGACGTCGGTGAAGGTGCCGCCGATGTCGATCGCGACCGAGAGCATGGGTCAGCCCTCCGTCGGCTCGAGCGTGTCGGCGTAGTGCGTGCGGTGGAACGCGCGATGCGGCAGGCGGGCGTGCAGGCGACACCAGACGGCTTCCCAGTCCACCACGCCGTCGCGGATTGGGACGCCGTAGTCGCGTTCCGCAGCTTCGGCGGACACGAACCCGTCCTCCACGTCCTGCAACACCCGCTCCGCCGGGCGCTCGAACGGGTGGCCGCGCCCGCCACCCCCGCCCGTTTCGATGCGCAGGATATCGCCGCGGACCACCACGTTGCCATCGGACAGCGGTGCGAGCACCCGCTCCCCTGGCTGGCCCGGATTGACCACCGCACGGCCGGCCCCACCGCCCATGCCGCCGGCCGTGCCCCAGGGCGGGTTCGCCACGCCGTCGATGCGCACGGCGAGCACGGCGCGGTCCGCCAGGATGCGGTATTCGCGCACGATGCCGCAGCCGCCGCGCCACTGCCCCGGCCCGCCGCTGTCACGGTGCATGGCGTATGTAATGAGTTCGACGGGGTAGCCTAACTCGAGGAACTCGACCGGGTAGTTCTCCTGCGCCACGAAATACACGGCGTCCAGCCCGTCCGCATCCGGCCGTGCGCCATAGCCGACGCCGATGCCGTCCGACATCAGGAACGGCTTGCCGTCCGCCATGCCCCGCATCAGCACTATGACGTAGGCCGCGTGCGCTGCCGGCGCCGGTGACCCGGCGACGGTGATCAGCCCGTTCAGCGCCGCGAGCACGCGCATCATGGTCAGCCCGCGCATGCCGAGCGGGGCGGGGAAGCGCGGGCGAAGCAGGGAGCCCTCACGCAGGATCACCTCGTCCAGGGCGCGCGGGCCGCCGGCGTTGCACACCTGGGTGGGGTCGCCGCCTAGGAAATACAGGCCGAGCGCCATGCCGGGCACGTCCCGGTTCATCAGGAAATTCACCGGGCCGGGCGCCTGGTCGTCGGTGTCGCTGGCGTCGAAGATGAAGCGGTCGTCCGGCGTGCGGGTGAGGGCGAAGCGGATGTGCAGCGGGCCGGTGCCGTGCCCGTCGCTGTCGATCGCGTCGGTGAAACGATGGGTCCCGATGGGGAAGGTCTCGCGCAGGCGCTGGCGCACCAGCGTTTCGGTGCGCGCGAGCAACTGGGCCAGCACGTCCGCCAGCGTGGCCACGCCGAAGCGGGCCGCCACCTCCCCCATGCGCCGCACGCCGAGCGCCACGCTGGCCATGAGCGCGCGCGTGTCGCCGCGGCAGGTCTCGGGGGTGCGGGAGTTCCGGTAGAAAATCGCCAGCGCCGCGTCGTTGGTGTGCCCGGCACTGACCAGCCTTGTGGGCGGGATGATGATGCCTTCCTGGAAGATGTCCGTGGTGTCGGGGCTGATCGAGCCCGGCCGCAAGCCGCCGATGTCGGAGAAATGCGCCCAGCCCATCACGAAGGCGCAGCGCCGCCCCTCGTGGAACACGGGTGCGAGGAACACCTGGTCGTTGGAGTGGGACACGGCGCCGCGGCTGCCGTAGCAGTCGTTGTACCAATACAGGTCACCGGGCTGGATGGTCTCGAGCGGGAAATGCTCGAACACTGGGCCGGTGATGTCCCCGAAGATGGGCACGTTGGAGCCGACGGCCATGACGCCGTCCGCGTCGAACAGGGCGGTGTAGAAGTCCTTCTTCTCGCGGATGAAGGCGGAGATGGCGGTGCGTTCGAGCAGCGCCTCCATCTCGGCCTGCGCCGCCCGGATGGCGCCGCGGATGATCTCGAGGGTGACGGGGTCGCAGGCGGGGCGGTCGATCATGCGGGCCAGGCAAGCACCAAGGCGGGGTGAGGTAAAGCGGCTTGGTCTGCGTCTTGCTTAAGCGCCAGGGTGATCGCCGAGGTGACCGATGCCCAAGCCGTTCCATCTAGGCCTGTTCCTGCAGGGGTCGAGCGTGCAGGCCTGGGGGGAACCCTGGACGGGCCGCATCGGCGAGACCTGGATGCAGCCCAAGCTGTTCACCGATGTCGCGCAGGCGCTGGAACGGGCCTGTTTCGACTACATCTTGCTAGAGGATTCGTCGTACGTAGGCGAGAGCTACGCCGGGTCGCGGGAGATCTACTTGCATCACGCGATCGGCGTGCCGCGGCAGGATCCTTCGGTGGTGGCCAGCCTAATGATGGCGGCGACGTCGCGCATCGGGATCGTGCCGACCTTCGCCACGTTCGCCTACCCGCCCTACCTGCTGGCGCGGTTGATGGCGACGCTGGACCAGGTGTCCGCCGGGCGCGCCGGGTGGAACATGGTGACCGGCAGGTCGGGTTACGCTGGGCGCAATTTCGGCGTGGACGGGCTGCCGGAGCACGACCTGCGGTACGAGATGGCCGACGAGTACATGGATCTGGTTGGCCAGCTATGGGGTTCGTGGGAGCCGGGTGCGCTGGTGGCGGATCCGGAGACGGGGGTGTTGGTGGACCACACGAAGGTGCGCCAGGTGGACTTCGCCGGGCGCTTCTATTCGAGCCGCGGACCGCTGAACTCGGGGCCGTGCGTGCAAGGCCGGCCGGTGATCGCGCAGGCCGGCGGGTCGCCGCGCGGCCGCCAGTTCGCGTCACGCCATGCGGACACGATCGTGGCGAGCGTGAAGGGGACCGAGGCCATGCGCGCCTACCGCACCGACGTGCGGGCGCGTCGCGCGTCGCAGGGGTTGGATCCGGACACGGTGAAGGTGCTGTTCCTGGTGGCGCCGCTGGTGGCGGAGACGGTTGAGGAGGCGCAGCGGCTGAAGCAGCGGCGCGCGGAGCGGGTGGCGGCGCAGGTGGACCGGAAGCTCGCGTTCCTGGGCAAGCTCACCAACATCGATTTCGCGCAGTTCGACCTGGATGCGCCGGTTGGTTCGCTGACCACCAACGGGCACCAACAGACGCTCGATGATTTCAAGCGCAAGGCGGGCGGCCGCAGCCTGCGCGAGGCGGTGGCGGCGTATAACAGCGATGGCGGGTCGGTGGAGCTGGTCGGCACCCCGGATGGCGTCGCCGGGCAGATGGCGGAGGCGATGGAGGCGGTCGGCGGCGACGGGTTCCTGTTCTCAATGCCGGATATCAGCCGACGGACCATCGCAGAGATCGAGGACGGGTTGGTGCCTGCGCTGCAACGGCGTGGGCTGGTGCGCCAGGCGTATGGCTGCGAGCAGTTCCGGGACAATCTGCTAGAGTTCTGAGCCCTTTTCTCCTTCGCCCTTTCTGACCGGCATACTGCCCGCATGCAAAACACCATCGCCTGGCTGCCGGAGCGCAAGGGTGCCATGCTCGCCCTCCTTGAGGCCCTC
>CAXSEK010000342.1:0-4081 GCA_964235625.1 uncultured Acetobacteraceae bacterium | reverse complement strand
TCAGTGCCGATCCCGGCCGGGTCCGCCTACCTGGAGGACCAGCCCGGCAACGTCTCGCCCGAGGCGATCAGCCTGGTGTGCGCCGGTGCCGCCTGCCCTCTCACGATCAAGGTGCGCTGAACCATGCTGACCCGACGCGACGTGCTCGCCCTCTCCTTACCCTTGGCCGCCGTGCCCGCCGCCGCCCACGCGGCCGGGGTGATCCCGGCGCCGTCCCCGACCCTGCGGCAGGCGAGCGGCCGGCCGCTGTGGCAGCCGGTGACCAACCGCAACAACACCAACGGCACCCAGGGCACCGCCTCCACCAGCTACCCGGCGACGCTCAGCCGCATCACCAAGACGGTGCAGGCGGATTGCTCGGAGCTGCGCACGGTGCTGACGGGTTTCCAGATGAACCCGTACGAGCAGCCGCTGATCGGCAACAATGCCGGGGTCACGGGGGCCTACGCGCTGACCGGCGCCGCGATCGCCGCCGGCGGCAGCGGCTATACCGTGGGCGACGTGCTGACGTTTTCCTCGGGCGCCGCCGATCTGGCTGCGGCCGTGCTGATCGTGACCCGGCTCGGCACGTCCGGTACGGTGGCCGAGGTGCGGATCGCCGACGCCGGCGGCTATACGGCGCCGCTCGCGGATGCCAGCGCGCCCGCCACGGCGGTCAAGCGCGGCGGCGGCAGCTCGGCCGGTGCTTCGGCCACGTTCAATTTCGTCTGGGGCGAGTATGCTCTGGCCGCCAATCTCGGCGTCGAGCCCACGGCCAACCAGGCGGGCAGCAATGCCGCCAGCATCATCAAGGCCGGGCTGGGACTGCGCTACGACGGGCTAGGCCCGCAGACGACGCTGCTGGTGCCGGATTGCGGCTATGTCGCCACCGACCCGATGCGCCTCGCCGTGCCGAAGGGCAGCCCGATCGCCGAGCGCGTGTCCACTATCGGCGCGCCGCCCGGCGTGCAGCGGGGCACGATGGGCGTGGATTACTTCGCCAGCGCCAACACCGCCCGTACCAGCCCCGGCGCGTTCACCGGGACGCTAGCGGCGGGTACCGGCACGGCCACCATGGGTACGATCACGCTTGGCCGCCCCTCCTCCCCCGCGCCATGGTTCTGCATCGTGGGCGACAGCATCGATTTCGGCATCATCGGCGGTGGCGGCACCACGCCCGACACCGGCGACAGTGCGCAGAACAGCGGCTGGATCGAGCGCGGGCTTCAGCTGGCGGGCGGCTACGGCCTGCTCTCGGTCACACGCTCCGGCGACGCGCTCGGCTCCTGGTACATGACGCAGAACCGGCGCTTCATGCGGCTTGGCATGCTGTCCAAGCTGTCGGAGATCGTGAATTTTGGCTCCTGCGTGTTCGTAGCCGGGCTATGCGTGAACGACGTGACGGCAGGGACGAGTGCGGCCAATATCCAGGTAATGATTCAGTGGCTGTGCCAGGACCTGCTGGCGTTCAACCCTGCGGGCCTTTTCTACAGCACCTGCATGCCCGGCGCCGTCACTAGCACGGACAGCTTCGCGACCGTGGCCAACCAGACCGTCAACAGCGGCTACGACAGCACGCGCAAGGCGGTGAACACCTGGCTGCGCGCGGGCGGCGGCGGGTTGTTCACCGGCCAATCCGGGCGCACGCGGACCGGGCTGCTGGACCGTGCGGTGCTGGTGGAAGCGAACAATGGCGGGCTCGGCGTGTGGAATGCGGGCCTGACTACCGACGGCACGCACCCGGCGCAGGCGACCCATGCGGGGGTGCTGGCGAGCCTGGTGCAGACGGCGTTCGGCGGCTTCACATTGCCGGCCTGAATGGGTTGCGGATGGTCAACCGTCCCTCGACGACGTGCCCGTCCTGCATGTCCTCAGACAGCAGGGTGGTGCAGCCCGCGTCGAGGGCCGACGCGACGATGAGCGCGTCGTAGAAGGCGTAGCCGGTTTGTGCCGCGACGGTGAGTGCGAGGTCGTGCACGCGGGCCGTCAGTGCTCTGGGTCGTGGCAGCATGGCGCGGACATCACGCAGGGCCGCGGTGATCTCCGGCCAACTCCGCTGCAGCTTGCGACGTGCCACGTTCGCGAACTCGTTCAACACCTGCACGCTGATCGTCCCGCCGCGGGCCAGGGCCGCCGCTGCGCGGGCTGAGCGGTGATCGTCCGGGCATACGGCATAGAGCAGGATGTTCGTATCGAGGAAATCCGCAGCGCTCATTCCTTGCGCTCGTTCGCCTCTTCACGGTCGAACACGAAGCCGGGCGGCAGCTTCCACGCCAAGGCGCGCAAGCGAGCCAATGCGGTTTCCCGCCTGGGATCGCGTGCGACTTCGAACTGCCGGTCGCTGGCGACCCGTATTTCGATGTCGTCACCTTCGTGCAGATCCAACACCTCCACGACGCTGGCAGGCAAGCGGATCGCCAGACTGTTACCCCACTTCCCGACTTGCATCGATCGGTTCCTGATATACCAGACGCTTGTGTATCAGCGCGGGCGATCTGGTTCAACGGCTTGCCCGCTTGCCGGGTCAAGCTATGGTTGGCGGACGAACGGGAGTGCGGTCATGGCGGGTAGTGTCAACAAGGTCATTCTGGTCGGCAATGTCGGCAAGGACCCCGAGATCCGGAGCATGCAGACCGGTGGCAAGATCGCGAACCTGACGCTCGCCACCAGCGAGACGTGGAACGACAAGGCCTCCGGCGAGCGTAAGGAGAAGACCGAGTGGCACCGCGTGGTGGTGTTCAACGAGCGGGTGGCGGACGTGGTGGAGCGGTTCGTCAAGAAGGGCGACAAGTTGTACGTCGAGGGCTCGCTGCAGACGCGGAAGTGGACCGACCAGTCGGGCCAGGAGAAGTATACCACCGAGGTCGTGGTGGACCGCTTCCGCGGCGACATCACCATGCTGAGCGGGCGTAATGCCGGCGGCGGCGAGATGGGCGGGGGCGGTGCGTCGGGCGGTGGATATGGCGGCGGCAGCGGCGGACAACCGGCGCGGCAGCCGGCCCGCAGCGGAGGTGGTGGCGGCAGCCCGGCCTGGGAGCCGAACCGTGGCGGCGACCTGGACGACGATATTCCGTTCTAGAGGCTGTTATGGACTGGAGCCAGGGCAACGGCTTGTTTGAGCATCAGCATAGCAAATCCGAGCAGGTGCATGTCTGCGATGGTTTCGGGCCATCGCCCGTAGTGGTGGGCGAGCCTGCGAAAGCGCGACAAAGGAGCGCTCCACGACCCAGCGCCGGGGCAGTAGCGCGAAACCGCGTCTGGCGTCCGCAAGCTTGACCACCTCCAGGCGGATGCCATGCCCTGCTGCGGCGGCTTCGGCCTTCTCACCGGTGTAGCCCTGGTCCACGTAGGCCAGGCTGACGCTCTCACCGGTGGCCTCCTGCACAGCCTCGGCCAAGGCCGCCACCGCTGTGCGATCGCTCTCATTGGCAGGGGTCACGTGCAGCGCAAGCAAATGACCCATGGTATCCCGCCATGTGCAGCTTGGACCCCCGCGTGCGCTTGTATCCGTCCCACCCCGCCCGCGCGCCGCTTTCGGGCGTCGAACGCAGGGTTCGGCTGTCCAGCACGGCCGCACTTGGCTCTTCCGTCCGGCCCGGAGCCAGGCGCAGCACCGCACGCAGGTCAAGCACCATCATCTCGAAGTACCCGACCCGCCACCAGCACACCGCCCGTTGATAGACCGCGCCCACGGCGGCAGGTCGTTGGGCATCCAGCGCCAGGGCACCCTGTCCTGACGATGAATCGCAGCCCATTGAACACCTCGCGCAAGGGACGCTCTCGCTGCTTGGCACTTTCAGGCAACAAAGTCAGGTACGGGGCAACAAGCGCCCACTCATCATCCGACACATCGGGCGGGTACGGCTTGCGGACAGTCGTCATCCCGCAAATCTGGGAACACTTCCGGCCTCAGTCCGTAACAGCTTCCAGGCCATCCGAGAAATCGTCGCAGGCCTCCCGCTGCACCGCGACAGGACCGATGCCGGTCTGCACCTGGTGCTCCGGGCCACGATCATGCCGGCCCAAGCGGTTACGTCCATCCAGAAGGCGGATCCCCTTCATTTCGGCGAGGACTTCCTCAACCTCGGCCTTGATGGTCCGG
>CAXSEK010000341.1:0-4087 GCA_964235625.1 uncultured Acetobacteraceae bacterium | reverse complement strand
CTTCCTGGTCGATGTTGGGCTGGACTACCTGACCCTGGCGCGCGGCTCGACCACACTGTCGGGCGGCGAGAGCCAGCGCATCCGGCTGGCCAGCCAGATCGGCAGTGGCCTGACTGGCGTGCTGTACGTACTGGATGAACCATCGATCGGGCTGCACCAGCGCGACAACGAGCGGCTGCTCGGCACGCTGCGGCGGCTGAAGGCGCTCGGCAACACCGTGCTGGTGGTGGAGCACGACGAGGACGCGATCCGCGCCGCCGACCACCTGATCGACATGGGCCCCGCCGCCGGCACGCTCGGCGGCCACATCATCGCCCAGGGCACGCCGGAGGAGGTTGCCGCCAACCCGGCCTCGCTCACCGGCGACTACCTGTCCGGCCGCCGCCGCATCGAGATCCCGGTGCAGCGACGCAAGGTAGATCCTAAGCGCGTGATCCGCGTGGTGGGCGCGCGCGGCAATAACCTGCAGGATGTCACCGCGGAGTTCCCGCTCGGCACATTCTGCTGCATCAGCGGCGTCTCCGGCGGCGGCAAGTCCACCCTGGTGATCGACACGCTGTGGAAGGCCGCGAGCCGCCGCTTGATGGGCAGCGGCCAGGTGCCGGCCCCGCATGAGCGCATCGACGGGCTGGACCAGCTGGACAAGATCATCGACATCGACCAGTCGCCGATCGGCCGCACCCCGCGCTCCAACCCCGCCACCTACACCGACCTGTTCGCACCGATCCGCGACTGGTTCGCCGAACTGCCGGAGAGCCGGGCGCGCGGCTACAAATCCGGCCGGTTCAGCTTCAACGTCAAGGGCGGCCGCTGCGAGGCCTGCCAGGGTGACGGCGTGCTGAAGATCGAGATGCACTTCCTGCCGGACGTGTTCGTCACCTGTGATACCTGCAAGGGGGCAAGATACAACCGCGAGACGCTTGATATTAAGTTCCGCGGCAAATCGATCGCCGAGGTGCTGGACATGACGATCGACGAATCCGTGGCCTATTTCAGCGCCCAGCCCCGCATCCGCGACCGCCTCAGCATCCTGCAACGCGTAGGCCTGGGCTACGTGAAGCTGGGCCAGCAGGCCACCACGCTGTCGGGCGGCGAGGCGCAGCGCATCAAGCTCAGCAAGGAACTGGCCCGCCGCGCCACCGGCCGCACGCTGTATATCCTGGACGAACCCACCACCGGGCTGCACTTCGAGGACGTGCGCAAGCTGCTCGAGGTGCTGCACGCCCTGGTGGACCAGGGCAACTCGGTCATCGTGATCGAGCACAATCTTGAGGTGATCAAGACTGCCGATTGGGTCCTCGACCTCGGCCCCGAAGGCGGCGAAGGCGGCGGCCGCATCGTCGCCGCCGGCACGCCGGAGCAGGTCGCAGCCGCACCCGAAAGCCACACCGGCCGCTTCCTTGCCCCCCTACTCCCCCAAAAGAAGGCCCGCAAACGCGCCTAGCCACCCTTGACGCTCGCCCCCCACGATGGCGGCATGCGGCTTCAACGCGCCGCCCGGAGCCCCGCCATGCCCGCCATCGACACCGCCCGCTTCCTCCGGGACCTGCACGAGCTCCGCAAGATCGGCGCCTACAAGACCGGTGTGCACCGCCCTACCTTCTCACCGCAGGACATGGAGTCCCGCCGCTGGCTGATGGCGCGCATGACGGAATGCGGCCTCGAACCCAGTATCGACGGCATCGGCAACGTGCTCGGCCGCCATCCCGGCCCCGGCCCCCACCTCCTCACCGGCAGCCATATCGAGAGCCAGAACCAGGCCGGCTGGCTGGATGGCGCCCTCGGCGTGGTCGCCGCCCTCGCCCTCGCGCGCGCCGACCTGGCCGTGGACGTAGTGGCCTTCGCCGATGAGGAGGGCCATTTCGAGGGCGGCTTCCTCGGCAGCCGCTCCTTCATCGGCAAGCTCACCGACGAGGAGATGGACCGCGCCCGCTCCCGCAACGACGGCTCCTCCCTGCGGGACGCCCTCGCCGCCGCCGGGCTCGCAGGGCTGCCGCGCATGACCCACGAACCCGGGCGCTACCGCGGCTACCTCGAGCTCCACATCGAGCAGGGCACCCACCTGGAACGCGCCGCCCATCACGCGGCCGTCGTCACCGGCATCGTCGCCATTTGGCAGTTCCGCATCACCGTTGAGGGCATGCAGGACCACGCAGGCGGCACCACCATGGCCGAGCGGCGTGATGCCGGCCTCACCGCCGTGCGCCTGCTGGCCGCCATTGACGCCGCCTTCCCGATCCTGGTGGGCGAGCGCACCACCTGGACCACGGGACAGATCAAGCTGGAACCCGGCGCCCCCTCCATCATCCCCGGCCGCGCCGAGATCCTGTTCCAGTTCCGCGACGTGGAATGGGCCATGCTCGAACGTCTCGAGGCGTGCCTGCGCGCCCTCATCCAGGAGAGCAACCGCCGCGAACGCTGCCAGACCACGCTGCACAATATCCGCCGCAGCATCCCCGCCCTCTGCGAGCCCAGCTTCATGGCCGCCCTGGAAGAGGCCGCAGAACGCAACGCCCCAGGCGCCTGGCAGCGCATGCCGAGCGGCGCCGGGCACGACGCGCAGGTGCTGGCGGAGGTCATGCCCGCCGCCATGCTATTCACCCCGAGCATCGGCGGCATCAGCCACCACTGGGCCGAAAACACGGCCGATTCCGACCTGGCGCTTTGCTGCACCATTTTGGCCGATGCAGCCAGCACGATCCTGCATGCCCCCACCTCGTACGGAACGTGACCCGCACTGACGCGGCTGTGATCGTACGCCGGCGGGACGAGGCGTTTCAACCCCAGTAACGCTTTGCGCCCTCAGGCGTTACGGAGTGGCGGGGCGGGAAGGCCGAACCGGGTTACGCGCCGCAGCCGCCGTTGAAGGATCCCAATGCCCAACCAGACCGCCGGGCCACTCCTGGACCAAGCCGCTTTGGCCCAGGACGCCACGCGCATCACCGCCGAACTCGCCCGGCTTCATGGCGGCACCGATCCCTTCGCCGCCGCCGTCCGCGCCACCCGCATGCCGATGATCGTCACCGACCCGCGGCAACACGACAATCCCGTCATCTTCACCAACGATTCGTTCTGCCGCCTGACCGGCTACGCCCGCGACGAGATCGTCGGCCGCAACTGCCGCTTCCTGCAAGGCTCCAGATCCGACCCGGCGACCACCGCGCGCATCCGCCAGGCCGTGCGCGACCAAACTCCGCTCGAGATCGACATCCGCAACCACCGCAAGGATGGCGAGCCGTTCTGGAACCGCCTGATGATGGCGCCGGTGCGCGACGCCGCCGGCGACCTCGCCTATTTTGTTGCCAGCCAGGTGGACGTGACCCTGGAGCGCGAGCGCCTCGCCAACCTGGAAGGCGCCAACGCCGCCCTGACCGCCGAGATCGCCGACCGTACCCGCGCCCTCCAGGTCAGCGAAGAGCGCCTGCGCCAGCTCGCCGACACCATCCGGGAGGTGTTCTACATCGTCGACGCCCGCAGCGGCGCGGTCGAGTATGTTGGCCCTGCCTATCAGCAGGTGTGGGGCCGACCGGTCAGCGGCCTCTACGCCCGCCACCACAGCTTCCTCGACGGCATCCACCCACAGGATCGCCCCGGCGTGCAGGCCGCCGTCGCCCGGCAAGCCCAGGGCGAGCAGACCGAGCAGCGCTACCGCGTCGTGCGCGCCGACGGCACCGAACGCCGCATGTGGGACCGCGCCTGGCCATTGCGGGACCCGGCCTCTGGCGAGGTCTACCGCATCGTCGGCGTCGCCGAGGACGAGACCGAGCGCGCCCTCGCAGAGGAACGCCTGGCCGCCAGCGAGGCACAGTTGCGCCGAGTCAACCAGGTACTGCGCACCCTGAACGAGGACCTCGAGGCCCGCTTCGCCGAGCGCACCCTGGAACGCGACCTGGTCTGGCGCACCACCATGGACCTCATCGTCGTCTGTGGCTTGGACGGCTACTACCGCAGCTGCAACCCTGCCTGGACCGAGGTGCTCGGCTACACCACCGAGGATGTGAGCGGCCAGCGCTTCGACTCGCTGGGCCACCCGGACGATGTCGAGGCCGCGCGGGACGCCATCGCCAAGCTCCTTGCCGGCGAACCG
>CAXSEK010000340.1:0-4109 GCA_964235625.1 uncultured Acetobacteraceae bacterium | reverse complement strand
GGCGGTACTGACCCTGCTGATCGTGGCCCCGATGGCGCCCTACGTGTACCAGGTCGCGTTCTACCCTCTGGCCGAGGCGTCCGTGCTGGTGCTGCTGATCGCGGCGGTGGGGGTGCACCTGGCGCTGATGGGCGTCGGGCTGGTGCTGTTCGGGCCGGAGGGGTTCCGCGCCACGGGCTTCTCGGACGCCGTGCTGGCGCTGGGCCCGCTGACCATCCAGGGCCAGGCGATCTGGGTGGTGGCCAGCACGGCGGTGATCATGGCGGGGCTGTACGTGTTCTTCAGCCATACGCTGTATGGCAAGGCGCTGCATGCGACGGCGGTCAACCGGCTCGGTGCGCGGCTGGTGGGGATCGCGACGGGGCTGTCGGGCCGGGTGGCGTTCACGCTGGCGGGGCTGATCGGTGCGTTCGGCGGCGTGCTGATCGCGCCGCTGACCACGGTGTATTATGATAGCGGGTTCCTCGTCGGGTTGAAGGGCTTCGTCGCCGCGATCGTGGGCGGGATGGTCAGCTACCCGGTGGCGGCACTGGCCGCGGTCCTGGTCGGCATCATGGAGAGCTTCTCCAGCTTTTGGGCGTCCGCGTTCAAGGAAGTGATCGTGTTCACCGTGATTCTCCCGGTGCTACTGGTCCGCTCGCTGCGCAGCCCCGTGGCGGAGGACGAGGAGTGAAGGTGGCCGCAATCTTGCTGCTCGCCTGGCTATGCGTGCCGCTGCTGCCGTTCGTGCCGCCGTTCTGGCTGACGCTGGCGGACTATGCCGGGATCGCGTCCGTGGTGGCGATCGGCATCGTGGTGCTGACGGGGATGGCCGGCATCACTTCCTTCGGCCAGGCCACCTTCATGGGCTTTGGCGCCTACGCCACGGCGCTGCTCACCACGCAGGCTGGGTGGTCGCCCTGGCTGTCCCTGCCAGTGGCGATGCTGGCGAGCGGGGTCATGTCCCTGCTGATCGGGGCGGTGACGCTGCGCCTGTCCGGGCACTACCTGGCGCTGGGTACGATCGCCTGGAGCGTCGCGTTCTTCTACGTGTTCGGCAATTTGGACGTGCTCGGCCGCAATGACGGGATCTCCGGCATCCCGCCGCTGCGTATCGCCGGGTGGGCGCTGATCGACAGCCGATCCTACTTCCCGTTGATATGGATCGCGGTGGGACTGAGCCTGCTGGCAACCCGCAACCTGCTCGATAGCCGGGTCGGCCGGGCAATGCGGGCGCTGCGAGGCGGGGCGGCGGCGGCGGCTTCGTTCGGGGTGGGGCTAGCCGGCATCCGCATGTTGGCCTTCGCCTACGCGGCCGTGCTCGCCGGGCTGGCGGGATGGCTGTACGCGCACATGCAGCGGTCGGTGAGCCCAATGCCGTTCGGCATCAACGCGGGGATCGAGTACCTGCTGATGGCGGTGGTGGGCGGCGTGGGCGCGCTGCCGGGGGCGGTGTTCGGCGCCGCCCTGGTGACGGTGGTGAACGACCGGTTGCAGGACATCCTGCCCCGCCTGCTCGGCAGCCAGGGCAATTATGAGACGATCGTGTTCGGCGCCCTGCTGGTGCTGACGCTGCAGATGGCACCAGCCGGGCTCTGGCCGCTGCTGGCGCGCCGGTTCCGCCGCCCTGCCCCTGCCCGGGCGGCGGGGGTGGCTGCCTTGCCCAGCCGGGCACTGCCGCCGGCCGGGACCACCGTCCTGGAGGCGGACGGGCTGCACCAGCGGTTCGGCGGGCTGGTCGCAGTGGCGAACCTTTCCTTCGCGGTCCAGGCCGGGGAGATCGTGGGGCTGATCGGCCCGAACGGGGCGGGCAAGAGCACGACGTTCGACCTGCTGACCGGCGTGCGCCCGCCCACGGCGGGGGTGGTGCGCTTCCTGGGCCAGAGCCTGGCCGGCCGCACCGGGCCCGGCGTGGCACGGCTGGGCATCGCGCGCTCGTTCCAGCACGTGAAGCTGGTGCCGGCGATGTCCCTGCTGGAGAACGTGGCACTAGGGGCCCATCTGCGCGGCAAGGCGGGGGCCGGGCGGGCGCTGCTGCGGCTGGACCGGGCGGACGAGGCGATGCTGTTCGCGGAGGCGCACCGCCAGCTGGGGCGGGTCGGCCTCGCCCATCTAGCCGGGCAACCCGCGGGGAGCCTGGCCCTCGGGCAGCAGCGCGTGGCGGAGATCGCCCGCGCGCTTTGCCTGGACCCCGTGCTGCTGCTGTTGGACGAGCCGGCGGCCGGTTTGCGCCACGCGGAGAAGCGGGAACTCGCGGCGCTGCTGCGGACGCTGAAGGCAGAGGGCGTGACCGTGTTGCTGGTGGAGCACGACATGGATTTTGTAATGACGCTGACGGACCGGCTGGTCGTGATGAACTTCGGCGCGAAACTGGCCGAGGGGACTGCCGCCACCGTCCGGCGGGACCCGGCGGTGATCGAGGCCTATCTCGGCGCCCCGGCGCTGGACACCCCGCCCGTGGTCGTCGTGGCGTGATCCTCGAGGCGGATGGGCTCAGCATCGGCTATGGCGGGGTCAGTGCATTGCACGAGGTGTCGGTGCGGGTCGGGGCGGGGCAGATCATCACCGTGATCGGCCCGAACGGCGCCGGGAAGACCACGCTGCTGAACGCCATCATGGGCGTGCACGGTGGGCCCGGCACACTCCGCTTCGACGGGCAGGACGTAGCGCGCTTGCCGGTGGAGGCGCGGGTGCGGGCCGGCATGTCGCTGGTGCCGGAGAAGCGGGAGCTGTTCGCGTCCTTGCCGGTGGAGGACAACCTTCGCCTGGGCGCGTTCCGCTTCCGCCACGAGGGTGCGGCAGCCAAGCGCAAGCATCTGGACGAGGTGTATGCGCTGTTCCCCCGGCTGCGCGAGCGGCGCAAGCAGCTGGCAGGCACGCTGTCGGGCGGCGAGCGGCAGATGCTGGCCATGGGCCGCGCTCTGATGGCCCGCCCGACCCTGCTCATGCTCGACGAGCCCAGCCTGGGTTTGGCGCCGCTGATCGTACGGGAGATATTCGGCATCATCGCCGACCTGCGGGCGCGGTCCTGCGCCATCCTGTTGGTTGAGCAGAACGCGCGGGCGGCGCTGCTGGTGGCGGATTACGGGTATGTGCTGGAGACAGGGCGGGTCACGCTCGAGGGGACGGCGGCGGATCTGGCCGCAAATCCGCAACTCGTACAGACCTATCTGGGAGTTGGCGGAGGATCGTAGGGTGGGACGCGCTTTGGCGTCCCACCAACACGCGCACGACGGTGGACGCGAAAGCGTATCCCACCCTACGACTTCGGCAGCTCCGGCGCCGGTGTGACACCTTCCGGCGGCTTGCGCGTGAGCGGTCCGGTATCGGCGAAGGCAGCGTCCATCCGGGGGGACCACAGCTTCACCCCGCCGGTGATCCCCGCCGCGTTCGGGACGATCCGCACGTTGGCCGGCAAGTCGAAATCGATCACCTGGGCGTTGCCGCCGCCAATCAGCAGCGTGTCGTAGGTCACCAGCGTGTCCAGGAAGCCGATCGCCTTCTGCAGCCGCTTGTTCCACTTCTTGCGCCCGACCTTGTGCAGCGCCGCATTACCCAAATACAGGTCGTACGTCTTGCCCTTAGCGATCGGGTGCTGCCCAACCTCCATGTGGGGGGCCAGCAATCCGTCCTCGAACAGCGCGAAGCCGAAGCCGGTGCCGAGGGTGATGACGCATTCCAGGCCCTCGCTGGCGATGACCCCCAAGCCTTGCACGCTCGCGTCGTTCAGCACGCGCGCGGGCTTGCCGAGACGCTGGCCCAGTTCAGTGGCGAGCGGGAAATCGTGCCAGACATCAGTCCCGAGGTTGGGGGCAGTGAGCGTGCGGCCGCCGCGAACGACACCGGGGAAGCCGACGGAAATGCGATCGAACGCCCCCAGGGGGCGAACGAGTTCCACGAGCGCAGACAGCACGGTATCCGGCGAGCTTGGCTTGGGGGTGTCGGTCCGGTCCGGGCCGCCAACCATTGCGCCGGCGACATCCAGGACGCCAGCTTTGAGACGGGTGCCACCGATATCGATCGCGAGAGTGCGGGGTGCAGGACGGTCGGGGGCTGGAAGGCGTTTGATGTTCACGGCACGCGTGGCCATTGGTCGGCTCCTGCAAGGCGGCGCAGTGAGCCATCATGGG
>CAXSEK010000339.1:0-4113 GCA_964235625.1 uncultured Acetobacteraceae bacterium | reverse complement strand
CGGCGGACTGGGCCTGGAAGTGACGCAGGAAAACGGTATCATCAAGGTCGTCTCTCCCATCGATGACACGCCCGCCGCCCGCGCCGGCCTCCGCTCCGGTGACCTGATCACCACGATCGACAACACCACCGTGCAGGGACTGTCGCTGAATGACGCGGTGGACAAGATGCGCGGCCCGCCCAACAGCACGATCCGCCTCGTCATCAAGCGCGAAAACGTCGACAAGCCGATCGAGGTGTCGCTGCAGCGCGAGGTGATCCACATTCAAGTGGTCAAGTCCCATCTCGAGGGGGATATCGGCTACGTCAGGCTAACTCAATTTAACGAGCAGACCGATGCCGGGCTGCGCGCAGCCGTCGCCAAGTTCCGCCAGCAACTGGGTGACCGGCTGCGCGGCGTCGTGCTCGACCTGCGTAACAACCCGGGCGGCCTGCTCGACCAGGCCGTCTCCGTGTCCGACGATTTCCTGGACCAGGGAGAGATCGTGTCTACCCGCGCTCGCCACGCCGATGACAGCCAGCGCTGGAATGCGAAGCCCGGGGACATCACGGGCGGGCTGCCGATGGTGGTGCTGACCAACGGCGGCAGCGCCTCGGCCAGCGAGATCGTTGCTGGTGCCTTGCAGGACCATCGCCGCGCCGTCGTCGTCGGGCAACGGACGTTCGGCAAGGGCTCGGTGCAGACGGTGATCCCGCTGCCGGGCAACGGCGCGATGCGGCTGACCACGGCGCGCTACTACACGCCGTCCGGCCGGTCGATCCAGGGGCTTGGCATCACGCCGGACGTACCGGTCGCGGCAAGCCGGACCGAGACAGTGCATTTCGGGCCGGAGCGTGAGGCGGACCTGAATCACACGATCACGAACCAGGGCGGCACCCCGCCGAACGCCGCAGCACCGCCGCGGACCGACCTGCCGCCGATCGCCGCCTCCATACCGAAGCTGCCGCCGGACAACTTCCCGGCCTTCGATGCGGCCAAGACGGATACCGACTACCAGCTGCAGGAGGGTCTGGTCGTCCTCCGCGCCATGGTGGCGCAGCAGCAGCAACACGCCGCTCGCTAGTACCCGGTCATGGCGGGCTGGCGCAGCTTAGGGCTGTTCTGGCTCGCCACCGCCCTGGTCACCGGCGGTGCCGCGGCGGCGCTGCAGATTTTGGGCCCGCCCGTAGCACCACCATCGAAGCTCGTGCCCGTCACGACCAAGCCCGCGCCACAAGCTCCGCCACCGGCTTATTTCACAGCCGCGACTGTGTCCTCACCCGGACCGCCGATCGCGCCGCGCAAGCCCGGCGGCGCGACCGCCGACCCTGATCCGGCGTTGCTGGAGCCGGCGCCAGACTTCCCGGGCAGCAAATTGCCCCATATCGGCCCCGACGGACGCATGGCGATGCAGGTCTACGCGCCCGTCACCGACCCGGCGGATACCAGGCCCAAGGTCGCTCTCCTGCTCGTCGGCATCGGCCTCTCGGACGCGGAGAGCCGGGCCGCGATCGAAACCTTGCCGCCGGGCATCACACTCGGCCTTTCCCCCTATACCCCGGCCGTGGATCCCTTGCTCGCCGACGCACGGGCGCATGGCCACGAGATCCTCGTGACCCTGCCGATGGAAAGCCAGGGCTACCCGCTGAACGATTCCGGCCCGCACGCGCTGCTGACCGGCGCGGACCCGGCGGACAACCAACGCAATCTGGAATGGGTCCTCTCCCGCGTGCCAGGTGCCGCGGGCGTCACCGGCGCGTCCGACGGCTTGCGCGGCGAGCGGTTCGCCGGGTCGTCATCCCTGTTCATCCCGGTGCTGCAGGAGTTGGCGAGCCGCGGCCTGATGTACGTCGATCCGCGCGACAACGCATCCGACCCGGGTGCCGCCGTGACCGTGACCAAGTTGGTGGACGAGCCACCGCTGCGCGCCGCCATTGATGCGCGGCTCGCCGAGCTCGAGCAGGCGGCCCGGGACGGCAAGCCCGCTCTCGGCCTTGCGGGGCCACTGCGCCCGGTGACGGTCGAGCGCATCGCGAGCTGGGCGCGTGGCCTGGACGGG
The DNA here is from genome assembly GCA_964235625.1 of uncultured Acetobacteraceae bacterium. Classification (GTDB taxonomy): domain Bacteria; phylum Pseudomonadota; class Alphaproteobacteria; order Acetobacterales; family Acetobacteraceae; genus LMUY01. Next base: position 2,075 of record CAXSEK010000339.1, on the reverse strand, counting down.
CGTGGCATCGCCCTGGTCCCCGCGAGCGCGATGCTGCCCAAAAGGACGCCGCAATGACCGACCTGCCATACCGCCCCAATGTCGGCGCAGCCCTGTTCAACGCTCAAGGCTGCGTCTTCATCGGCCGGCGGATCGATATCGGGGCATGGCAGCTACCACAGGGCGGCGTCGACGAAGGCGAGGACCTTCGCGCGGCCGTTCTGCGGGAGTTACAGGAGGAGATCGGCACCACGAACGCGTCCATTATTGGCGAGCATCCGGAGTGGCTCACCTACGACCTGCCGCGAGAGCTGGTGGGCGTGGCCTTCCGTGGCCGGTTCCGCGGCCAGCGGCAACGCTGGTTTGCCCTGCGCTTCCACGGCGAGGACCATGAAATCAAGCTGGACGCCGACCCGCATCCGGAATTCGACGCCTGGCGCTGGGCCAAGCTGGAGGAAGTCCCCGCCCTGGCCGCCGGCTTCAAGCGGCCGATCTACGACGTGCTGGCCCGCTCGTTCCAACCATTCGCCAAAGGCGACTGAGCGCCCTTCATCTTCTCCCTCTCCCTCGTTTGGGAGAGGGCCAGGATGAGGGAGCTTGGGATCCCGAAAACGTAGACCTGGCGCTCAACGACCAGACAGCCGCCCAAGCAAAGCCTGCGCTGCATCCGGTGCGCGAAGCTTGTCGCCACTGATGAAGAACACGAAACACTCCCGTGGCTGCGCCGTGTTGGCAGGCCCGGCGAGCGGCAAGCCTGAGGACGGCTTGCCCGCCATCCATCCCCGCACTCGCTCCGCCCAGCGATCGAGCGACGCCGCCTCATACCCCTCCGGCTCCGCCTCCGCGTTCCGTTGTAAGCGCGCGTAGACGAACGGCGCCGTCAGGTCACCCAACAGCGCATGCTTGTCCGAGTCGATCACCGCCGCCGCAACACCGTGCTTGCGCAGCAACGCAAACCACTCGGGCACCGCGAAGCTGGGGTGCCGAGCCTCCAGCACATGCCGCATCGCGACACCGCCATGCTTCGCCGGCAGCAGCGCCAGGAACGCCTCGAAATGCTCCGGCTCGAACTTGCGGGTCGGCGGAAACTGCCACAACACCGGCCCGAGCCGGTCACCCAGTTCGAGCAGGCCCGAATCGAGGAACCGCCCGATCGCCGGCTCTGACTCTGCAAGCGCCGTCCGGTGCGTCGTCACTCGCGGCGCCTTGACCGCGAAGACGAAGCCGTCCGGCACCTCGCTGCGCCATTTCTTGAAGCTGGCCGGCGTCTGCGTGCGGTAGAACGTGCCGTTGATTTCGATGGCGGTCAGCTTGCTGGCGGCATAGGCGAGTTCTTTGGCGTGGGTCAGCCCGGCCGGATAGAACGGGCCACGCCAGGGGGCGAAGGTCCAGCCGCCGATGCCGACATGAACGGCCTTCAGTCCAATCATTGCGCCCCGCTCATTGGGCGTTGGCGCTGGCCTCGCTGCGCGTGCCCCCGACGCGGGCGGCCAAGGCAGCGGCCATGAAATCATCCAGCGCGCCATCCAGCACGGCAGCGGGATTGCCCTTCTCTACCCCCGTCCGCAGGTCTTTAACCATTTGGTAAGGGGCGAGCACGTACGATCGGATCTGATGACCCCAGCCGATCTCCGTCTTGGCCGCCTCCGTCTGCGCGCTTGCCGCCTCGCGCTTTTGCAGTTCCGCCTCATACATCCGCGCGCGCAGCATCTCCATCGCTGTCGCACGGTTGCGGTGTTGCGAACGGTCGGTCTGGCACGCGACGATGATGCCCGTCGGCACGTGCGTGATCCGGATGGCCGACTCAGTCTTGTTCACGTGCTGCCCACCAGCGCCGGAGGCGCGGAACGTATCTACCTTCAGGTCCGATGGGTCGATCTCGATGTGGATCGTGTCGTCGATTACGGGATAGACGTAGATCGAGGCGAAGGAGGTCTGCCGCCGTGCCGCGCTGTCGAACGGGCTGATGCGGACCAGCCGGTGCACCCCCCCCTCCGTCTTCAGCCAGCCATAGGCGTTCGGCCCGGTGATCTGGAAGGTAGCGGACTTGATCCCCGCCTGCTCGCCCTCGCTCTGCTCCAGCAGCTGCATCTTGT
>CAXSEK010000338.1:0-4117 GCA_964235625.1 uncultured Acetobacteraceae bacterium | reverse complement strand
CGGCTGCCAGCCGGCCGACTGCGCCGCCATACCCGATCGCCTCCGCCGCGTTCACGGTCGCCGTCGCGAGCCACGCCGTTGCCGGCAGGATCGTGTCGGATGCCAGGTCGAACCCGGGGACGCGGTGCAGGACGGAGGCGAGGCGCATTTCCTGGAACGGGTCGTCGTCGTCGTTCAGGCTCTTGTCGTCCATGCCCATCGCGACGCGCATGCCGGCGCGCATCATGTGCCAGACGGGGGCGATGCCGTTGCGGACGTGCAGGTTGCAGCTTGCATGGTGGGTAATGCCGGCGCCTGCCTCGGCCATCAGCGCGATGTCCGCCTCGCTGAGCCAGACCGCGTGGCCGAGCGTGAGGTTCGGCGCGAGCAGCCCCATGTCCCCCAGGAAAGTCACCAGGGACTTGCCGAATGCCTTGATGCCGTAGGCGCGCTGGTGCGGCGTCTGCAACGTGTGCACATGGACCGGCAGCCCGCCCAGTTGATGGGCCCGGTCCCGCACGCGGGCCAGGAACGGCTCCGTGGTGCCGTGCGCCCAGGATGGCGCCAGCAGGATCCGGCTCATACCGTTCGGCCCGGTCTCGTAGCCCTCCCGCAACGCCTCAAACTGGGCGAAATAGCCGTGCTCGATCGCCTCGGCGTCGTAGGTCAGCGTCGGGCGCATGAACGCGGCGAGGTCTTCGGGCAGGGTAGCCAGGAAGCCCGGCTCGTCGGGGACGAAGCGGTTGCGGTTGCGCACGGCGGGGGAGTAGGCAAGCCGGATACCGGCCGCGCGGTAGGCGGCGATGGCGCGGCCCGCCTCGGCCGTCGCGTCCGGCCCCTCGTCGTTCCACCCCGTGTGGTGGATGGCGGTGCAGCCCATGCGCAGGTGCCGCACTGCGGTCAGCGCGGCGCACAGGTCGTTTGGCAGGTAGACCATCGCGGACCAGTCGAGGAAGGCGTTCTCGAGATAGTCGTAGGGCACGCCTTTCTGGATCGGCGACAGGCCGCGGCCGTGGCTGTGGGCGTCGATCAGCCCCGGCATGACCAGCCGGCCGGCGCCGCCCAGGACCTCCGCCTCGGGGAACCGGTCGCGCAGCGCCGCCAGCGGGGCGACCTCCCGGATACGCTCTCCCTCGATGAGCACCGCCCCGCCGGGCAGGACGGTGCCCTGTGCCGGGTCGAGGAGCACGTGGTCACCGGCAACGATCAGCATGGCAGTGTCCTGGAACGTGGGATCCTGGGTCATGGAACCCCTAGGTGGTTGCTTGCAAGGACCATACCGATAGATCGGCTTAGGTCCCGCATGGTGGCTCATGCCGCTCCGGATTGTCCCAGGCCGAACACGCCCGCAAGTGTTATGTCGCGGCGCTGGAACCCGGAGGCATGCTGGTTGGTTCGTCGTGCTCACAACCCGCCATGGATGCGAAGTTGAAGCAACGACCGACGACGAATCCCGCAGCCCGCATGGACGTGCTCGTTGCCGAGCGCAACCGCAAGATGGCGACCTCGGCCCATGCCTATGTCCGGGGCAGCACGGTCCGGTTCTACGAGTGGCTCGAGGCGTCCGACCGGCGGGCCCTGCCGGAGGGTCCACCGATTTGGATCGGTGGCGATTGCCACGTGGGCAACCTCGGCCCGGTGGCCAGCGCCGATGGTGACGTCGCCATCCAGATCCGTGACCTGGACCAGACCGTGATCGGCAACCCCGCCCACGACGTCATCCGGTTGGCACTCTCGCTTGCCATGGCGGCCCGGGGGTCGGACCTGCCGGGTGTGACCACGGCGCGCATGCTGGAGCGGATGGTGGACGGCTACGAATCGTCGTTCAAGCCGGAGGCGCTGGGCGAAGTGCTGGACTCGGAGGCCTTCATGCCGCGGGTAGTGCGCACGGTGATGCGGTCCGCGGCCACCCGGTCCTGGAAGCACCTTGCCGACGAGCGGATCGAGGGCGTCGAGCCCACGATCCCGCTCGGCAAGCGGTTCTGGCCGCTGACGCCGGAGGAGCGCGAGGCGGTCGAGGGCTTGCTGGCCGAGGATGGACTCAAGCATTTGGCCGCGGTGCTGCGTGCCCGCAAGGACGACGCGTCCGTCCGCGTGCTTGACGCGGCCTATTGGCGTAAGGGCTGCAGCTCGCTCGGCCGGCTGCGCATCGCGGTTCTCGTCGCCATCGGTTCGGGAAAGGCCGAGCGGCATTGCCTGATGGACGTGAAGGAGGCGATCGCGTCGGTGGCGCCGCAAAGCCCGCAGGCGACCATGCCGAGGGACAATGCCGAACGCGTGGTGACCGGCGCCCGGCATCTGTCGCCATTCCTGGGCGGACGCATGGCGGCCAGCCGGATGCTGGGCAAGGCCGTGTTCATCCGTGAGTTGCTGCCGCAGGATCTTAAGTTCGAGATTGAGCACCTGAGCGCCGAGGAGGCCGGGAACGTGGCCGAATTCCTGGCCCACGTCGTGGGCCGTGGCCACGCCCGCCAGATGAATGCGTCCGATCGGGCCGCCTGGCGGGCCGAACTCGCCAAAGGGCGGTCCAAGTCCCTGGACGCGCCGTCCTGGCTCTGGAACAGCGTCGTTGACTCGGTGGGCACGCATGAGAGCGCCTATCTCCAGCATTGCCGGCGCTGGGCGATGGCCGAAGCGGCGTGACGAGCCGCACGTCGTAACTCCCGGTTAACTCCGCCCGCCGATACTGCCTCCGGATCTTGAACCGGACGGGCGACCATGAACAAAAGCTTGCTGATCGAACTCACCGCCGCGGATGGCACCACCCGGATGGTGACGCCGATGGAGCTGGAGAAAACCGTGATCCCGCCGCTCGAGGAGCTTGCCGAGTATCAGGAGAGCCGGCTCATCCTGCTCCTGTCGAACTCATGGCTATGGATCGGCATCGGGATCGCTGTGATCATCACCCTCATGCAAGATTAACATCCCGCTTCTTCTCCCTCTCCCTCTGAGAGGGCCGGGGTGAGGGACCTTGGGAGTCCATAACGACCAGATCGTATGTGCACGAACTCCCTTTCTCGCGGGTCACGCGCTAGATCCATCCCTTGATCCGGAACCAGACCAGCGGGACCACCACGCTGAGCAGGATCAACCCCCACCCGTACTCGTAGCCATAGGTCCAGTCATACTCCGGCATCGACTTGAAGTTCATGCCATACAAACCGACCACGAAGGTCGGCGGAATGCCCACTACGGAGACGACCGTCAGCACCTTCACGCTGTTGTTCTGCTCGATATTGATGAAGCCGAGCACGGCATCCAGCAGGAAGCTCACCTTCGCGTTCAACTGCTGGTCGTAGTCGTTCAGCGAGGCGATGTCCTGCCGCAACGTCGCGAGCCGCGGCTGCAGGCCGGGCGGCTCCCAATCCGTGCGCGCCTGCTGCATGTAGGCGACGATGCGGCCCAGCGCCAACACGCTGTCGCGCAGATTGCCCAGCGTGTCGCCGCAGTTGCCGACGGCGGTGAGGCTGGCGCGCAACCGCTGGTCCACCCGGCGGGCGTTGTGCCGCTGTGTGCCACGCTTCTTCTGCGCCGGGTCCTCGCTCCGGAAGGTGGCACGGGACAGCGCGGCGAGCTCGCTCGCCACCCGCTCCAGCACATCCGCCACCCGGTCCACGATCGTTTCCGCCAGCCCCACCAAAGCCTCGGCGGCGGTCACCCGGCCGCCCTGCGCGAACCGCGTCGCAAAACTCTCCACGGCCGGTAGCACGGCGTAGCGCAAGGTCAGCAGATGTGTGGCCGATAGCACGAACCCGACCGGCACAACCTGCGAATGGCCATCTGCGGCGACGAAGCTGTAGGGCATGCTGAGGTAGAGCACCCCCGCCTCGGCATACAGCCGGCTGGAACTCTCAATCTCCGCCACGTCCTCCCGCGAGGGCACCCGCAGACCGGTCAGCCGCTCGGCCGCGGCTCGCTCCGCATCGGTGGGGTCGAGAAGATCAAGCCACACCGCGCTACTGGCGAGGTGGGGCGCAGGTTCGAGCGTTTGGCGCGGCGCCGTGCCGTCGTTAGCGTAGAGCATCGTTGGGTCTCGATGATTGGGGGCGACGGGGTCAGCGAATGAGGACCGGTTTACACCGCCGATGGGATCTGCGCCAAAGTCGCTGCCCCGCTCGGACTCACCGTCACCCTTCAG
>CAXSEK010000337.1:0-4124 GCA_964235625.1 uncultured Acetobacteraceae bacterium | reverse complement strand
CCATCCTGGTCCAGCAGAGCGCCGGCCTTGCCGTTCAGCACGACGGCCGCATGGGTGATGGTCATGCCGGCCCAACGCGCCGGGCCCATCCGCCGTTGCGGCGCCGGGGCGTTACAGCTGCGCGTCACCCTCGGCGAACACCTGTAGTAGCCGACCCGCGCCATCCACCACGACCAGGTCGGCCGGCAGGCCCGGCGCGATACGCCCGCGCTCCACCTCGCCCAGATAGTCGGCCGGGATGGTGGAAAGCCGGCGCGCCGCCTCCGCCATGTCCAACCCCAGCCCGAGCAGCATACGCAACGCCGCATCCATGGTGAGCACGCTGCCGGCCAGCGTGCCGTCGGCCAGCCGCGCGGTGTCGCCAGTCTTACGGACGGCATATGTCCCGAGTCGGTAGGCGCCATCCGGCATTCCCGCCGCGGCGATCGCGTCCGTCACGCCATACAGCAAGGGGATGGCGCGCAGCGCCACCAGCACGGCCGTGGGGGCCACGTGTACGCCGTCCAGGATGATCTCTGCATGGTCCGCATGGGCCAGCGCGCACCCGGCGCAGCCCGGGGCGCGGTGGTGCAGGAGGGACATGGCGTTGAACAAGTGGCTGAATCCGCTCGCCCCCGCCCGCAACGCCGCCAGCGCTTGGGCGTCGGTGCAGGCCGTATGCCCGATCTGCGCCCGCACCCCGTTCGCGACCAGGTGGGCGAGCAACCGGCCGCCGGGATCGACCTCCGGCGCCATCGTCACCACACGCAACCGCACCGCGCCGCCGATCGCGTCCAGCAGCGCCAGATCGGGCGGGATGGCGAAGGGCGGCGGCGCCCCCAGCACCGCCGGATTGATGAACGGCCCCTCTAGATGCAGGCCCAGGATGCGCGCCCCGCCCCGCCCCGGCCGCGCCGCCGCCACCCCCTCCGCCGCAAGCAGCAGGTCGGCGGAGGGCGCGGTCACTGTGGTGGGCAGCAACGCCGTCGTGCCGTGCCGGGCGTGGAACCGGGCGAGCGTCTCAACCGCCGCCGCCCCCTCCATCGTGTCCGCCCCGCCGCCGCCATGGACGTGCAGGTCCACGAAGCCGGGCAGGATGAACCGGTCGGCCGGTGCGCCGAACCAGGGCTCCACCCCGCTGACGGAGGCCGTGTGGTGCAGCCGGCCGCCGACCCAGCCGTCCGGCGTCAGGACCTGCCCCGTCAGCGTCTCCACTTACTTGCCGCGTGCCACGCGCAGGTTGCCGCCTGCCGCATCCAGCCGGGCCTGCGCCACGGTGCGGCTCAGCCCGTCCAGCATCAGCACCGCCAGGCTTATGTCCCCGTCCGCCGCCTCGTGCGCGTGGGCGGCCGTGTCCGGCGCCACCCCCGTCAGCTCCGCCACGATCCGGTGCGCGCGGGCGACCAGCTTGGCGTTGGATGGCACGACCCCCACCATCAGCCCGCGGTATACCCGGCCCAGCTCCGTCATCAGCCGGGTCGAGAACAGGTTCAGCGCGATCTTTTGCGCCGTGCCCGCCGCCATTCGCGTTGACCCGGCGAGGAACTCGGCCCCCGTCGGCAGCGTCACCGGGCACTCCGCCTCGGCGAGCAAGGGCAAGTCCGGGTTGTTGGCCAACGCCACGGTGAGCGCTCCGGCGGCCCGGGCGGCGGCCTGCGCGGCCCGGGTGAACGGCGTCGTGCCGGACGCGGCCACGCTGATCACCACGTCCGCCGGCCCTAGCAGCAGCGCCTCGGCCGCCATCCGCCCAGCCCCGGCGTCATCCTCCGCGCCCTCAACCGAGCGGGTCAGGGCAGGGGGGCCGCCGGCGATCAGGCTGGCCAGTCGCTCGTGCGGCCAGCCAAAGGTCGGGTGCAGCTCCACCCCATCCTGCACCGCCAGCCGCGCCGATGCGCCGGCCCCGGCATAAACCAGCCGCCCCGCCGTGCGCAGCCGGCCGGCCGCCGCAGCAACCGCGACGGACAGCGCCGGCAGCGCATGCCGGACGGCAGCCAGTGCGGCCTCCTGCCCGTCCAGCATGGCGCCGAGCGCCCGCTCGGTAGGCCACAGTTCGGCCTCGGCAGCGCCGGGCAAGCTTGCTTCGGTGTCCATCAAGCCGCCCGGCACCACCGGCTCAGAAGTTCGGCCGGCAGCGGCCATACGGGTTCAGGTGCATGCCCGGCGGGCAGCCCCGGTAGAACGGCCGGTTCGGCACGCAGCGGCCATACGGCGTGCGATGGCCGCCGGGGCCGCACCCACCCTCGACCCGCGTGATGCCCTCATCCGTCGGCCCCGCCGGCAGCACCGCCATCGCCTGCGCGGACGCGCCCGCCGCCATGCCCGCCATCACCAAACCAGCCAAAACCAATCTTCTCATCCGCTTGCTCCTTGACGTTCATGCGTCGCTGCCAGTTCAGCACGGGAACGCAGTGGATTGAAGACGGCTTTCGCACCATCGCTTCAAGGGATCCGAAAGCGAACGCGCGCCCGTGGCATTGCCCCGGGGCGCAGCACACCATACGCTGCCCTCAACAAAAGCCGGGATGCCCCCGCGACACCACCCGGAACCCAGAAGATGCCAGCCATCCCGACCAGCAACGCGCCTTTGTCGCGACATGCCATGGCCTACGTGTTGGCCGGCGGCCGCGGGTCGCGCTTGCACGAGCTGACGGATGCCCGCGCCAAGCCCGCCGTGTATTTCGGTGGCAAGAGCCGGATCATCGACTTCGCCCTCTCCAACGCGCTGAACTCCGGCATCCGCCGCATCGGGGTCGCCACCCAGTACAAGGCCCACTCGCTGATCCGCCACCTGCAGCGCGGCTGGAACTTCTTCCGGCCGGAGCGCAACGAGAGCTTCGATATTCTGCCGGCCAGCCAACGCATCAGCGAGACCGGCTGGTATGCCGGCACCGCCGACGCCGTGTTCCAGAACATCGACATCATCGAGAGCTACGCCCCGCAATACATCGTCCTGCTTGCCGGCGACCACGTCTACAAGATGGACTACGAGCCGATGCTGCAGCAGCACGTCCAATCCGGCGCGGACGTCACCATCGGCTGCCTCGAGGTGCCGCGCGCGGACGCGAGCGCGTTCGGCGTGATGCATGTGGGCGCCGAGGAACGCATCATCGCCTTCCTCGAGAAGCCGGCCGACCCGCCCGGCATGCCGGACCAGCCGGACATGGCACTGGCCTCCATGGGTATTTACGTGTTCGAGACGGGGTTCCTGTTCAACCAACTCCGCCGGGATGCCGCGGATGCGCACTCCGCGCACGATTTCGGCCGCGACATCATCCCCTACATCGTCAAGCACGGCACCGCTGTCGCCCACCCGTTCTCCCGCTCCTGCGTGCGTTCCAACCATGAGTCGGAGTCGTACTGGCGCGATGTGGGGACGCTGGACGCCTATTGGGCCGCCAATATCGACCTCACGGACGTGCTCCCCGCGCTCGACCTCTACGACCAGGATTGGCCGATCTGGACCTATGGCGAGATCACGCCACCGGCCAAGTTCGTCCATAACGACGATGGCCGGCGCGGCATGGCGGTCGACTCCATGGTGTCCGGCGGCTGCATCGTGTCCGGATCCAAGGTGAAGCGCTCGCTCCTGTTCACCGGCGTGCACGTGCACAGCTTCGGCTGCCTGGAGAACGCCGTGGTGATGCCCTACGTCTCGGTCGGCCGCGGCGCGCGGCTGACCGACGTGGTGGTGGACCGCGGCGTGATCATTCCAGAGGGTTTGGTGGTCGGCGAGGACCCGGTCCTGGACGCGCAACGCTTCCGCCGCACCGGCAAGGGGGTGTGCCTGATTACCCAACCGATGATCGACCGCCTGGTCGGATGAGGGTGCTCGAGACGGCCAGCGAAATTTTCCCGCTGGTGAAGACGGGAGGTCTCGCGGACGTCATGGGCGCGCTGCCGCCGGCCCTGGCCAAGCAGGGGCTTGAGGTCCGAACGCTCGTCCCGGGCTACCCGTCGGTCATGGCCGCGCTGGGCGAAGCGGAGACCGTCCACGCCGTCCCGGCCCTGCATGGCGGAGCGGCTCGGGTGCTGGCCGGGCAGGCGGCGGGGCTGGACCTGTTCGTGCTCGACGCCCCGCCTCTGTTCGACCGGCCCGGCACCCCGTATCTCGGCCCTGGCCGCGCCGACTGGCCGGACAACCCGCC
>CAXSEK010000336.1:0-4129 GCA_964235625.1 uncultured Acetobacteraceae bacterium | reverse complement strand
GCCATGATGTCGGCGGTGGGGTCGAAGTTCAGCAGCGCCGGGGCGCCCTGGCCGATCTCGGGCGGCAGCATGTCGGCGCGGATCGCGTCCCCTGCCCCGCCCGGCGCCATGATCAGCAGCCAGTCCATCAGGTTGCGCAGCTGGCGCACGTTGCCGGGCCAGTCATAGGTCTGCAGCGCCGCCAGCGTGTCGGCCGAGAGTTCGCGGGGCGGCATGCCGGAGTTCTCGGCCGAGCGGGTGATGAAGTGCCGCGCCAGGTCGGGGATGTCCTCCCGGCGCTCCTTCAGGCTCGGCATCTTCAGCGGCACCACGGCCAGCCGGTAGTACAGATCCTCCCGGAACCGCCCGGCCGCGATCTCCGCCTGCAGGTCCTTGTTGGTGATCGCCAGCACGCGGACGTCGACCTTCACCCGGGCGTTGCCGCCCAGGCGCTCAAAGGTCTGGTCCTGCAAGGCGCGCACGATCTTGCCCTGGGTCTCCAGCGGCATGTCGCTCACCTCGTCCAGCAGCAACGTGCCGCCATGGGCGCGCTCCAGCACCCCCGCCCGGCGCGGGGCCGCCATCGCGTCGTGCCCGGCCTCCACGCCGAACAGCTCCTCCTCGAACCGGCCCGGCGCCAAGGTGGCGCAGTTCAGCGCCACGAACGGCCCCTCCGCCCGGCGGGACCGGGCGTGCACCATCCGCGCCGCCACCTCCTTGCCGGACCCGGCGGGACCGTGGATCAGCACACGCGAGCCGGTCGGCGCCACCCGCTCGACCCCGGCGCGCAAGGCCGCGATGGCACCACTTTCCCCGGTCAGTGACGTCTCGGCCCCGGCGCGCAGCCGCAACTCGGCGTTCTCGCGCGCGAGCTTGGCGGCCTCCAGTGCCCGCCGGGCCTGGATCAGCAGCCGGTCGGACTGGAACGGCTTCTCCAGAAAGTCGTAGGCGCCGTGCTGGATGGCCGTCACCGCCATCTCGATCGTGCCGTGGCCGGAGATCATCACCACGGGAATGTGCGGCTCCTCCACGTGCAGCGCCTGCAGGATGCCCAGACCGTCCAGCCGCGAGTTCTGCAGCCACACGTCCAGGATCACCATGGAGGGCCGCCGGTGGCGGAACGCGGCGATGGCGGAGTCGGAGTCCGCTGCCATGCGGGTCTCGTATCCCTCGTCACGTAGAATGCCGTCGATCAGCAGCCGGATGTCGGGTTCGTCGTCGACGATCAGGATCTCATGGGCCATGGGAGGTCTTTATCAGTTTTGCGACGCGGGCGGCACTCAAGCCGTCGCCATCGCAGGAAGAACGAGGCTGGCCACGGCACCCGGGCCGCCCACACGGTCCTCCAGCGCCAGCCGGCCGCCGTGATCTTCCATGATCTTCTTCACGATGGCGAGGCCGAGCCCTGTCCCTTTCGGCTTGTGGGTGACATAGGGTTCGGTCAGCCGGTCGCGGTCCTCCACCGGCAAGCCCACGCCGTCATCGGTGACCGAGAGTGCTACCGTCTCACCATCGCCCTGAATGCCGACCGTGATGCGGCCTTTCGGCTCGCCATCCACCCGGGGCCGCATGGCGCACGCGTCGGCCGCGTTCATCAGCAGGTTGGTGAGCGCCTGGCTCACCAGCCGGCGGTCGCACGCCGCCACCGGGCCACGATCCGGCAGCTCCGTGACCCAGGTGATCTCCGGATGAGCCTGGCGCTGCAGCACGAGCGCCTCGCGGGCGATGCGGCCGATATCCTCGGGCTTGATCACCGGCTGCGGCATGCGGGCGAAGGCGCTGAACTCGTCCACCATGCGGCCGATATCACCCACGTGGCGCACGATCGTGTCGGCGCATTGCGCGAACGTCTCGGGATCGGACTTGATCTCCTTGGTGAAACGCCGTTTCAGCCGCTCGGCTGCGAGCTGGATCGGGGTCAGCGGGTTCTTGATCTCGTGCGCGATACGCCGGGCCACGTCGGACCAGGCAGCCTTACGCTGGGCGGCAAGCAACTCGGTGATGTCGTCGAAGGTGACGACGAAGCCGTCGATCCCCGCACCTTTCATCTCCGTGCCGATGCGGACCAGCAGGGTGCGGCGATTGGCGGGCGGGCCGACCTGCACCTCGGCGGTGCGCGCCCGCTCCGGCGCCGCCTGCACCTCTCGTAGCAGCGGCCCGAACTCCGGCACCACGTGCTCGAGCGGCAGGCCGATGGATGCCATCAGGTCGCTGCCCATCAACTCGGAGGCAGCCCGGTTCGGCAGATCCACCCGCCCCTGCCCGTCCGCCCCAATCACCCCGGCGGAGACGCCTGCCAGCACCGTCTCGGTGAAGCGGCGGCGCTCGTCGATCTGGGCGTAGGCGTCCATCAGTTCGGTGCGCTGGGCGGCGAGCTGGCCCGTCATCCGGTTGAACGCGCGGGACAGCCCGGCTACCTCATCCTCGCTGCGGATTTCCGGTACCCGCACCGTCAAGTCTCCCGCCCGCACCCGCTCCGCCGCATGGATCAGCCGGCCGACGGGACGAGCGATCTGGTTGGCCAGCACCAGTCCGGTCAGTACCGCGGCGAACAGCACCAGCAACGCCACCAGGGCGAAGATCATCGCGAACGTCACCTGCAGCTTGGTGCGGTTGTCGTCCAGCCGGTGATATTCGGCGACCAGCCGCTCCGTCCGCTCCACCGCGGCGATGATCTGGGTGTCGACCGGGCGGTCCACCATCAGCATCAGCTCGGGCGTGGAGCCGAGCTTCACTACGGCGCGCACGTGGTTCTCGGTGCCGCCGCCGATCACGGCCACTTCGCCGCGACGCGCTGGCTCTATCTCCTCGTTGGTCGGCAGCTCGACGAAATTGCCACTGAGCACACCCGAAGACACAATGATCTCATGTGTGAACGGGTCGTAGATCACAGCCTGGATGAGGCCGTGGAACGTTGTTTCTTGGTCCAGCACCGCCTGGAACAGCTCCGGCCGGTTGGCCAGGAAGGCGCCGGCGCGATTCAGCGTGATGGCAACGCCGAGTGCATCGGCCTTGATATTATTGCGATGTTCCTCAAGCGAGGACTGTGCGGACACCACGCTGGAGTCGAGCGCCGTGCGGATCCGGTCATCGAACCACGACTGGATGCCCAGGTTGAAGAACGCCGCCGCGAACACGGCCACCACGATGGACGGGGTGACGGCGACGACGCCGAACATCAGCACCAGGCGCACATGCAGGCGGGACCCGGCGGATCCACGCCGGCGCTCCACCCACACCCGGGTCAGCCGCCCGGCGAGCACGGCGCCCAGCAGCAGCAGCACCGCGGCGCTGGCCAGGATGGAGACGAACACCAGGTTCGGCCGCAGCGTGATCGGTGCCCCGCCGGACAGCAGCACGAAGGTGCCGATCGCCAGCACCAGCGCCACCGCCGCCAGCACCAGCGTCACCACCTTGCCGAGCAGGATGTCCATGATCTGGCCCATGCGGGACCGCATGGGGACAATTGGCGGCAGCATCTCGATCGGAACGTGGGTGTCCACGGCTCAGCCCTCCCGCCTCACCCGATGCCCCGCACCACGGAAATATCCAAGTCGCGGATCTTCTTGCGCAGCGTATTGCGGTTCAGGCCGAGCATAGCCGCCGCCTTGATCTGGTTGCCCCGTGTGGCCGAGAGCGTCATCTGGATCAGCGGGCGCTCCACCTCGGCGATGACCTTGTCGTAGATGTCGCGCATCGGCATCCCGTCCCCGCCGGCGGCCAGGAAGCGCTTGATGTGGCGCTCCACCGCCGCGGCGAGCGGTTCTGAGCCGGTGCTGGCAGCGGGCATCTCCGCATCCTCGCCGCTGGCGGTTAGCTCGGCGGCGATCACCTCCTCACCGATCACCTCCTGTGGATACAGCGCCGCCAGCCGGCGCATCAGGTTCTCCAGTTCGCGCACGTTGCCGGGCCAGCGATAGCCGCGCAGCCGCTCGATCGCCCCGGCGTCCAGCGACTTGCCGGCAAGCCCCATCTCCCGCGCCTTGTCGAGGAAGTGGCGGGCAAGCACGGGGATGTCCTCGGTCCGCTCCCGCAAAGGCGGCAGGCGGATCGGCACGACGTTCAGGCGGTAGAACAGGTCCTCGCGGAACTGTCCCGCGCGAATTGCCTGGCGCAGGTCGCGGTGAGTGGCGGCCACGATGCGGACGTT
>CAXSEK010000335.1:0-4135 GCA_964235625.1 uncultured Acetobacteraceae bacterium | reverse complement strand
TGAGTCCAAGGCAGCAAGACAGAAGAAGAGCTCCCCCTCCCCTTGTGGGAGGGGGCCGGGGGGAGGGGTGCGACGCGCACGAGTTCACCGTTGAGCACATTGGCGCCGACGGCGACGGCGTAGCCCACCTGCCTGACGGCGACCCCACTTACCTCCCCTACACCCTCCCCGGCGAACGCGTCCACGCCACCAACCTGACCCGTCGCGCCCAAGCCTGGACCGCCGACGCCCAGATCCTCACGCCCTCCCCGGACCGCCAACCTCCCCCCTGCCCCCATTTCGGCACCTGTGGTGGCTGCAGCCTGCAACACTGGCAGGACGCCCCCTACGCCGCCTGGAAAACCGCCCAGCTCGAGACCGCTCTGACCCGCGCCGGCTTTCCGGATACGCCGCTCGAGCCGCTCGCCCGGACCCCGCCCGCCGACCGCCGCCGGGTGGACCTGGCACTCACCCGCATCGGCGGCAGTGTCCAGGTCGGCCTGCACCGCCATCGCGGCCACGAGGTGGTCGACTTGCAGACCTGCCTCGTGCTCGACCCGCGCTTGGTCGCGCTGATCGGTGCCCTCCGCCGAGTACTGCAAGGCGTCTCCGGCCTGCGCCGCGCCGGCTCGGCCATCGCCACGCTGCTCGACAGCGGGGTCGACCTGTTGCTCCGGACGGACGGGCCGCTCACGTCCGCCGACCGCACGGCCCTCACCAGCCTCGCCCAAGGCGCCGGACTATGCCGCATCTCCTCTGCCCTCGGCACCGGGTTGCCCGAGCCGGCCGCCCAATTGGCACCCGCCCTGCTCACCCTGGCCGGTGTGGAGATCAGCCCGCCACCCGGCGCGTTCCTGCAGGCGTCGCGGGCCGGCGAGGCCGCCATCACCGCCGCCGTGCTGGCCGGTCTGCCGGACCGGCTGGCCGCCCGCGCCCGCATCGTCGAGCTGTATGCCGGTTGCGGCACATTGACGTTCGCAATGGCCAGCCGCGCCCGTATCGTCGCCTTCGAAGGCGATCCCGCCGCGTATGCCGCACTGCGCCGGGCCGCCGCGAGCCGCCGGGTGGACCCCGTGCTGCGGGACCTGGCACGCCAGCCGCTTACGGCAAAGGAGATGGCGGGCGCCGCCGCACTCGTGCTGGATCCGCCTTACGCCGGGGCCGTGCCGCAGATGCCGGCCATTGCCGCGTCCGGCGTGCCGCGTGTGATCTATGTCAGCTGCAACCCGGGCGCCCTCGCGCGCGACGCACGTGCCTTGCGGCTGGCCGGCTACCGGGTCCGGCTTGCGACCCCGGTGGACCAGTTCCTGTGGTCCGCCGCCGTCGAGAGCGTGGTGGTTTTTGAACGACGCTGAGTGTTGCGCGGGTGTCCGCTGCGCGATATGGCGGCGTATGATGCCGAAACTCTGTATGCTGCTGCTCGCTGCCTCGGCCGGCTGCAGCGCGGCGACCCCGAGCGTCGAAACGGCTCAAGCGACCCCGGCCGTCGGTACGAGCGGACAGGTCACTGCCACCCTGGATGGCACGGCGATTCCCATCTTCACCTACCGCCCGGCTGGCTGCCGCATCACGGCCATCTTGCTCGTCTTCCACGGTTTCGACCGCAACGCCTCCGGCTACCGGGACAACGCGGTGCCGCTCGCCCAACGGTACTGCATGGTCATCGCTGCCCCCCTCTTCGATACCGGCCGCTTTCCCACCCGGAGCTACCAGCGCGGCGGCATCGTGCATCACGGCGCCGTGGCGCCGGAGGCGAGCTGGACCGTGCGCTACGCGCCGCTGATGGCCGCTTGGGCCCGGCAACAGGAGGGTCGGCCAGACCTGCCCTATGTCCAGATCGGCCACTCCGCCGGCGCGCAGTTCCTGAGCCGGGTCGTCGCATTCTCGCCGGATACGGCGCGGCAGACGATCCTGGCCAACCCCTCGACCTGGGTCGAGCCCAGCCTGGACACCGCCGCCCCCTACGGTTTTGGCGGCGCGCCGGACGGCGAGGCCGACCTGCGCCGCTACCTCGCCGCCCACGTCACCGTGCTGCTCGGACGAGAGGACCGCGGCTCGAAGAACCTGGCCACCAGCGAAGAAGCGGAGGACCAGGGTGCCAACCGCTACGAACGCGGCCAGGCCACCTTCGCGGCGGCCCAGGCCATGGCCCAGTCTCACAACTGGCCGTTTAACTGGACCCTCGCCGTGGTGCCCGGTGTCGGCCACAACGCCCGGGCGATGTTCACGTCGGACGCCGCGTTCGCCGCCCTGCACCCGTAACCGGTCAGCCCAGCAGCGAGCCGAGCTTCATGGCCGGGCCCATGTCTCCCCTCACCTCCAGCCGGCCGAGCGTGTAAGCCTCCATCGGGTTGAGGTCCCCGGCCAGCATCTCCCTCAGGTCGGCTGCCGACACGACGATGGTCGTGTCGGGCACAGGGCCAGTTTCGCTGACCGTGGGCGGTGTCGCCTTGCCGTGGAGGCAGATCGCGCCATCGGAATCGAGATCGAACAGGATCGTCGCGTCGATACTCGGGGAGGCCGTGAGCTTGGCCCGCAAAGCGGTCTCGAGATCGTCACGGATCATGGGCAGACCCTCTCAAAGACGGCTCGACCGCATGGATGGGTTCGAAGCCGCATCGTGTTGATGATGACGTGGGGCTTACTCCGAAAGCCTGATCGGTCCCATAGCAGGACGTTGGATGCCGTTGCGTGCGACTTTTTGCGACTCCTGGCTGGGATCGTCGCCCGGCTGTGATACGGTCGCGCTGCCACATGCCCGCAAACCCCATCCCCGCGCTGTTCACAATCGTCTCGGCCAACTACATCGCTTTCGCCGCGACGCTGATGCAGTCCGTCCGCCGGTTCGATCCGGACATGCCCCGCTACATCATCCTGGCGGACGCGTCTCAGCAGTTCGAGGGCCTGGACCTCGCGGCCGAGCTGATCGCCTGCGACGATCTCGGCATCGAACTGATCGGCAACATGAAGCTGTGGTACTCCGTCATCGAGTTCAACACGGCCATCAAGCCATTCACCTTCCAACATCTTTTCGACCAGCTTGGGTTCGGCGCCGCCATCTATCTCGACCCCGATATCGAGCTGTACGCCCCCCTGCACCGCGTGCTGGCCGGATTGGAAAACCACAGCCTGGTGCTGACGCCGCACATGACTAAGCCGCTCCAGGACGGCAAGCACCCGTCCGACCTCTCGATCATGAAGTCGGGTGTCTACAATCTCGGCTTCGTCGCCCTGCGCAACGATGAGGATGGATGCGCCTTGGTGCGATGGTGGTGCGAGCGGCTGTACGCGCATTGCCGGGTGGACGTGCCCGGAAATATCTTCACCGACCAGCGATGGATGGACCTCGCCCCCGCCTTCGTGGAGCGCACGTTGCTGCTGCGCGACCCAGGCTACAACCTGGCCTACTGGAACCTGGTGCATCGCGAAGTCACGCGGTCGGATGACGGCGCCTGGCAGTTCGATGGCCAGCCGCTCGCCTTCTTCCATTTCAGCGGGATCGATCCGGAGGACCCGGACTCGTTCTCCCGGCACCAGAACCGCTTCACCATCGCGACCCTCGGCGTCGTCGCCGAGCTGTGCGCCGGCTATCGCGGCCGGGTGCTGGCCAATGGCTGGCTGGCCACCCGCACCATCCCCTACGGCTTCGCCCGGTTCCACGATGGTGAGCCGATTTTGGACGCCATGCGGCACTGGCTGCTGCAGGCGGGCGATGACGGCCTGATCGCCACGCACGAGCCGCTCCGCATCGACGCCGCCTTCTTTGCGGTCGCCGACGAGACGCGTTTTGCCGGCGGCACCCAGCTGACCCGGTATATGCACCAGCTCTGGCGGGACCGGCCGGACCTGCATGCGGCGTTCGACCTCGGCAGCCCGGCGGGGGTGGCCAACTACGTCGCCTGGATGTGCGACGGCGCCGCGGCGTCGGAAGGCGTCAATCCGTCCCTGATCGCGGCCGCACGCGTGCTGCGCAACCACCCTGCCGCGTTGCCTAGCCGGCCCGCATTGGTGCAGCAAGCCACACCACCCTGGCCGCCCTTGGCCACGACTGCCTGGCCGGGCCCGGCGCGCGATACGGCGCAATGGCTGATGGGCGGACTGCCATTCCAGCTCGGCGGGGCCGAATGCAACATCCAGCGCCAGGCCGCCTTGCTTT
>CAXSEK010000334.1:0-4137 GCA_964235625.1 uncultured Acetobacteraceae bacterium | reverse complement strand
CGGAAGCAGCCGCCACTCAGAGGGGTGCGCTATGGCCGGGTATGGTGGCAAGCGGACATTGCCGGGTGCCTTGCAAGCGATCTACATACGGTCGAGCAGAGGAGTGATGGATGCAAGGTTTTCCGCCGCAAGAAGTTCTCCCGTCGATTGGGACGGTAGAAAACCCCGCACTCTTTTACGATGGCAAGGATCTACTGCTTTGCTATGAACTTGCATCATCAGATGGTAGCGGCACCGCTGTGCTGCTTTTTAGTGACGTCATCTATTTCGAGAAGAATAGTGTCAACCTCCCCGAAAGCGGTAGATATTTGAGATATCCGGCTTGTGCATGGCAATTTACGGAGGTCTTTGACAGCGACCGCACAGAGCGTTGGAAGGCCTTGAAGACCCGCTTCTGGACGATATCATTCGCTGATGTGATGGTCGAAGTTGTTTTCAGGGAAGTTCGACTGCTTCATCGAAATCTGGAAGCAAACCCGCCGCAAGTTGCCCTATTGAATTATCTCAAAACATAGGATCATTCAAAACTCGTTGGCTGTCGAGGGTGACGGCGGGGTTGAGACTGACACGTTCTTCTACTGTCCGCTATGGGTCGGAAGCGCCCACTCTGGCTGGTTCAAAATTCTTGATTTTGCAATGTAGGGGCCAGTGGAAAGCCGCTCTGCCTACTTGGGCCGTAGGCCTTCCGTCTTGGTATTGTTGAAGCTATCCCATGCCACGAGGTAGCGGCGAGCCTCGGCACCGAGGTAAGGGTCAACGTCGTTGAAATCGAGACCGCCAGTTCTTGCGGCTTTCCAAATTTGTTCGAGCAAGCAAGTCGCGACGGCGTTTGACACTTCGAACGAGCCATAGTTCAGCAACTGCTCGATAAAGGCGAAGAGCTTCTTTTTATCCGGATCGGACACGGGCTCGCGTTTAGACCCGATCGCCACGCCGATGGCGCGAAAGGCTTTCCAGACTTGCTCCGGGCCAATCAAGCTGGGAGACATGCATTGATCGAACCGCCGCTGTGTTTGCGGTGACAAAGCTGCCAACCGTCGGGCTGCTGCTACGCCGTCTAAATCCATCCGCTCCATTGGCTTTGACATGACGGTAACATCGCTAAAAGGCCTTGTGTCTACAACGGCCCAATTCAGGGGGCGGTGCGAAATACCTGCTTTATGGGAATGGCAAGGTTTGGTGGTTAGCAGCCAAACCTCGACCTAACGCAGCACGATTGAATCAGGCCCTCGTACCTCCAACCATTTGTCAACTCCCAAGTAGGAGGATATAAGTGCAAGCAAAATACTTCCATTTATAATCGCGGATTCTGGAAATATCATGTTGATTCCGCTGACACCGCTCTTCCATGTAAGTCCACCGCGAATCTCAACATGCATTACCGCTTCGCGCTTAAAGGCTGTAACTACCTGCCAAGGTCCATCTTCCAGTCGGTAACAGCCTTCGATAAAGGGCATGTCTTCCGACATGACCAAATCCCAAGTTATCTCTGCGATCACAGTTCTACCGCCACACGGCGGAATGTTGACTTGGAGTTTTATACGCCTTGTTGCGGCATGTCTGCAATGGGGTCGGAAGCAGCCGCTCGCCCCATTACGGATTCCGTAAATCATCCAGCATAGGGCAGTGCCGTCCCGCGTCGCCGCTTCAAAGACGAAGCCCTTTGTGCCACAATCTGTTATGGCCGAACACAAATCCATCTTCGACATGCCCCTCGATGAAGCTGAGGAAGCACGGCTCGACGCTGCTGCCGAAGCCAGCATCGAGGCTGGGCATGGCGTCCCACACAGCCAGGTGCGTGAGTGGCTTGCCAAGCGCGGCAAAGGCGAGAAAGTCCTGCCCCCAACGGTCTAACCATGCTGGTTGTCTGGTCGCCGCTGGCTCTGCGCCAACTCGCGAGCATCTTCGATTATCTTGACGAGCTGAACCCGCAGGCGGCCGCGCAAGTGTCAGCCAGCCTGATCGTAGCCGGGGATAGCCTCACCAGTTTCCCGCATCGAGGCCGACCAGTTCCAAGAACCGAGATGCGCGAATTGGTTACGACATACCCATACGTCATCCGTTATCGAATAGTCCGTGATGAGGTTCGCATACTCCGTGTGCGTCACACCGCGCGGCGGCTCACGAAGCGTTAAAGCAAGTGCGCTCCAACGCTAGCCAAAGTCCTGCTGTCGAAGGAGACACACTCGGCCTGTAATACCTTGACGACCTCGACCGCCCCGTCCCCTGGTAATCCGCCCTCACCCCCGCCGCCGCGGGTCCAATCCCCACACCACCCCGTCCGCCACCGCGTTCACCACCACCACCGCCACCGCCCCATACATCACCACCGCCATCAGCATCGGCAGGTCCAGCGTCTGCAGCGCGTCGTAGGTCACCTTCCCCACCCCGTGCAGCCCGAACACCACCTCCGTCAGCACCGTCCCGCCGCCCACCAGGGCGCCGAAATCCAGCCCGAACAGCGCCACCACCGGCACCACCGACAGCCGCAGCGCATGGCGCAGCAGCACCGCCGCCTCCCCAACCCCTTTGGCCCGCGCCGTCCGCACCGGGTCCGACCGCAGCGCCTCCACCAGGCCCGCATGCAGCACCCGGCCGTAGATCCCCGCGTACAGCAGGGCCAGCGTCGTCCACGGCAGCACCATGCCCGCGAAGCTCGGTGGGAAGCCCAGCGGCGGCACCCAGCCCAGCAGCCAGGTGCCGTGGAACACGCGCTGCGTCAGCAGGTTCACCACCTCCCCCAGCCAGAACGCCGGCACCGACATCCCCACCAGCCCGGCGCCGATCGCCAGCCGCCCGCCCAGCCGGAACGCCGTCGCCAGCAGGGCGATGCCGAGGCCCAAAGCCAGCCACAGCACCGCCGCCCCCCCGGCTAGCGCCAGCGTCACCGGGGCCGCGTCCAGCACCGCCGGCACCACCGCCTGCCCCCGGTTGACGAAGCTGGTCAGGTCCCGCGTCACGAACAGACCCTGCATCATCCGCGCGTATTGCACCGGGAGCGCCCGGTCCAGGCCGTACTGCGCCCGCACCGCCGCCAGCGTCTCCGGGCTGGCCCCACGGCCCGCCAGCCGCGCCGCCGGGTCAGCCCCCGGCGTCGCGAAGAAGATCAGGAACACCAGCACGCTGATGCCGAACAGCACCGCGGCCCCCTGTGCCAGCCGGCCCCATTTCACCGCCGCAACCCGTCCGCCAGCCGGTTCAGCAGCAGCACCGTCGCCACCACCGCCAGGCCCGGCGCCACCGCCACCGCCGGGCGCGAGTAGATCAACCCCTGCCCGTCGGCGATCAGCGTCCCCCAGCTCGCACCCGGCGGCTGCACCCCCACGCCCAGCACGCTCAGCGACGCCTCCGTCAGCAGGTCGAACGCCATCACCGTCGGCGCCATCAGCAGCACCGTCGCCAGCGCATGCGGCACGATGTGGCGCCACACCACGTGCGGCCACGACCCGCCAAGCGACACCGCCGCCTGCACGAACTCCGCCTCGACCAGGCCCAGCACCTGCGCCCGCACCGGCCGCGCTACGTACGGCACGAACACCACCCCCAGGATCGCCACCGTCAGCACGGGATTGTCCGCCTCGATCGTCACCGGGCCGAGCCGCAGCCCGGACGCGGCGAGCACCGCGGACAGGGAGATCGCCAGCAGGAACACGGGAAACGCCCAGAGCAGGTCCAGCAGCCAGCGCAGCGCGGCATCCACCACGCCGCCGGCCGCCCCCGCCAGCACACCCAGCAGCCCCGCCAGCGCCAGCGACACCACCGCCGCCGACCCGGCGATCATCAGCGACGTCCGCCCGCCATACAGCAGCCGCGCCGCAATATCCCGCCCCTGCCCGTCCGCACCCAGCGGATACGCCAGTGACCAGGCCGGTCCGACCGGCGTGGCCCCCAGCCCCAACCCCGCCGTATTCTGCGCCAGCACCGGCACCGCCCGGCCCTCCCGCACGATGCTACCCCCGATATCGGACCGGAACGGGTCGGTGCGCCCGGCCCAGAGCGGCGCCGCCAGGCACGCCAGCACGATCAGCAGCAGCCCGGCCAGCGGCCCCGCCACACGCGACCCGCCTCGGCCCCGAAATCCGCTCCGTCTCACCGCACCCGCGCCTGCCCCAGCAGCCAGTGATACTGCTCGTGGTA
>CAXSEK010000333.1:0-4162 GCA_964235625.1 uncultured Acetobacteraceae bacterium | reverse complement strand
CTGCATCATTTCCAGCACGGCGGCATGTGCGGCCGGGCCTTGTGCCGTCACGCCCGGCAAACCGAGCGCCGTCACCCGGGCGGTCAGCGCCGGTGGGGCCGCGACGATGTGCAGCCGTATCCCGACACCGCGCGCGTGGAGCAGGGCGGCCGCTTCGAGCACGTCCTCCACGCCCTTCCGCTTGGCCTCCAGCCCGGCGATGAACAGGCAGGTCGACACGTCGTCATGACGGGAAGGCGGGGGCGGCAGGGTGTGGGCCCAATTGGGCAGCAGCACGATCTCGCCTTGCCGCCCGGCACGGCGGATCACGTCTCGCGCGAAGGCGGATTGCGCGATCACCACCGCGGGCAGGCGCAGCACGGCCGCGATCAGCCGGCGTTCGAGCGTGGAGGCGCCCCCCCAGAACACGTCGAATGCACCGCCGATACGGAACAACACCGGGCGGCGGAGGGCGCGGGCCATCAGCGCGTACAGCCCGGCCTCCCAGAACACCTGGTAGTCCGACGCCTGGATCTGCACCAGGTCGGCCCGCAGCGCCGCGAACGGGAAGCAGGCCACGTGCCACGCCGTGACCAGCGCCCCCGTGGCGATCCGGCGCACGCCGCCGCGCAGCATAGCGCGGTAGCCCCAGTTCTCAGTCACATTCTTCTTCGGCGGGCGGGACGTGGTGAACGGGATGAAGCGCACCTCCGCCGCGAGCGGGGAGGCTATCAGGTTCAGCATGAAGGTGGTCACCCCGCCCTTGGTCGGCGGCATAGGGCCGACCAGCAGGACCCGGGGGCCCACGCTAGTCCCGCCGGGCGGCGATGATGATCATGTTGCTGGCACGGTGCACCGGCAGCACCCGCGCAAGCAGCCGGTTCACCCGGTCCGCCCGGGCGAAATGTGCGTGGTCGAGCGGGGTGAACCCGGCGCTCTCCAGCTCCGCCCGCAGCTGTGCCGGCGTGCGGAACTGCTTGAGCAGGCCGAAATAGGCCGGCCGCCCCGTCAGGCAGTGTACCACCCGCACCGCGGCGCGGCTCAGCGATTGGCGGTTTGAGACGGAGAACACCAGGACACCGCCGGGCCGCAGCAGGGCGTGCACCGAGCGCAGCGCGTCCGGCAGCGAGGGCAGGTATTCGAGGGCGCTGGAGGAGATCACAGCATCCGCCTTCCGCCACTGGTCCAGACCCTGGATGGGGAGCAACGCCTGCACGAAACGGACGCGCCCCAGCCCCTGCTCTGCCGCGGTCTGCCGGGCGATGGCGAGCATGCCGGGTGCGCCGTCTACGCCCACCGTCTCGATGCCGCGGCGGGCGAGGTCACAGGCGAGGATGCCGCTGCCGCATCCGAGGTCATACGCGAAGGACGCACCGGCCAGGAAGCGGTCGATGAATTGGCCCCAGACCTCCAGCCGCTCGCGCCGGTTGGCGTCGGCCGCGTAGCTGGCGTGAAAGCGTGGGGCTGCGCCGGAGTAGTAGCTGACGGCGTCCATCGGCAACGTGGACATGGTTCGCACAAACCCCATCGACATACGATGGTATTTGCTCTACAGGATGCCGTGATCGTCCGCAAGCATCCCGGCCCGCTATGTCGCGTGGTACGACTTGAACCAGTCCACGAAGCGGGGGATGCCGTTTTCCAGGCTCGTGGCCGGCATGTAGCCGGTCAGCGCGCTGATGTCGTCGATGGAGGCCCAGGTCTCCACCACGTCGGCGGGCGGGCGGGGCCGGGTGCGGATAATGGCGGCGCGGCCCAGCCCGGTCTCCAGCAGCTGGACCAGGAGGCTAACCTTCTCGGCGCGGTTGTTGCCGATGTTGAGGATGCGCGGCGCCCCGGGAGGCGGCGGCCGCTCCATCACGCCGACGACGCCAGTGACGATGTCGTCGATGTAGGTGAAATCCCGCTTCAGCGTGCCGCCGTCGTACAGCGTGATCGCCTTGCCGACGCTGATCGACCGGGCGAAATCGTAGTACGCCATGTCCGGCCGGCCCCACGGTCCATAGACGGTGAAGAAGCGCAGCCCGGTCTGCGGCAGGTTGTACAGGTGGGTGTAGGCGTGGCTGATCAGTTCGTCCGCACGCTTGGTCGCGGCATAGAGCGAGGTGGGGCGGTCCACGGACGCCGTTTCCTCGAGCGGGAAACGCTTGCTCAGGCCATAGACCGAGGAGGAACTGGCGTAGACGAAGTGACGCAGGTCGGGCAGCAGCCGCGCCGTCTCCAGCATGACCACGTGACCCATGACGTTGGACTGCACATAGGCGTAGGGATTGACCATCGAGTAGCGCACGCCCGCCTGGGCCGCGAGGTGCACCACGTGGGTGATGCCGGGCGTGGCGCGGGTGATCGCCTCCATGGCCGCCTTGTCCGCAATGTCGGCGCGATGGAGCGTGAACCGGGGGCTGGTCAGCCGGGCGACGCGCGCCTCCTTGAGGGTGACGTCGTAATAGTCGTTGAAGTCGTCGATGCCGGCCACGGTGGCACCGGCGGCCAACAGCCGCTCCGCGACATGGTAGCCGACGAACCCCGCCACACCCGTCAGAAGAACGATCACGCGCCAGCCCCCTATTCCGGGGGACCACGGTTGCAGCGGCCCACCGCCGATTGCAAGGGTGCCCGGCTATGGCCGTGCCGGGTGCGGGCTGCCTCGGTCGCGCTGCTGCTGGGCGCGGGTGTGTGCCGGGCCGCTTGCGCCGCCTCGCTGGATGACTTGCTGGACCGGGGCTACACGGTCGTGGCTGCCACGCGGTTGCCGGGGGCGTTCAATGGCTGCGTCCGGCAGCACCGGCTGGTGTTCGCGGACGGCTCGGTCTTCGCCTGCGCGCAAAATGCGGGGCAGACGGCGTTCGAGCCGCGCGTGTTGATCCTGCGCCTGGGTGGGGAGCCGCCCTCGGTGGTGCTGGTCGGTTCGGCGGTGGTGGCGGGGGAATTGCTGCGGTTGCGGCTGCATGACTACCCCGTGCCGCTGCGGATGAACGCCGATCCGCTGGACGGGGCGGCCGGTCCGTCCATGGCGCTGCAGCCCTTGCGCGCGGTGGCCAGCCTGAACGTGCTCGACCGTGCGTTGAACGCGCCGTTGGCGGAGCAGCAGGTGCTGCGTCCGGCGCGGCCAGCCGGCCCCCGGCCGGGCCGTTAACCCGTTGGTCATGATCCGCCGTCAGGATGGTTGCGGCAGAAAGGATCGGACATGTCGGCAAGCACGGGCGTGAAGTGCGGGAAGCTCGAACGGCCGGGGAAAGGGGCCGACCGCTGGGTCGGCATGGTGCTGCTGCTGGGCAGCGGGGTCGTGAGCCTGAAATGCCTCGGCTGGGCAGCGACAATCATCGAACGGTATATCATGCAATAGTATGCAACCATTGCGGAACCCGTTAGCGTGCCCGTGAGGATGGCGGGGGTATGCGGGTGAGAGGCAGAGCCGGGGCGATGCGCTTGCAGCGGAACGAGATAGCCTCGCCAGCTTTCGGCGTTTGGATCGACGCGTTCCGGTGGCTAGCGGCGTTCAGCGTGCTCGTTACCCATACCGGGCTGCGCATGGTGGTGCCGCTGGCAGACATGCCCCGGCCGACGCTGACGCATGTCGCCTACGCGTTCGTGGCCGGGTTCGACCACCAGGCGGTGATGGTGTTCTTCGTGCTCAGCGGCTTGTTGGTGGGCGGCGCGACGGTGCGGGAGATCGCGGCGACGGGGCATGTGGCGGCGGGTGCCTATCTGGGGCGGCGGTTGGTGCGGCTCTGTATCGTGCTCTGGCCCGCCTTCGCGCTGGGTGCGGCCTGCACCGGCGCGGCCCTGGCGCTCGGTGCGGTCGAGCACGGGATCTTGGCGCCGGAGGTGCGGGAGTCGCTCGCGGTGCCGGTGCTGCTGTGCAATGCGGCCTTCCTGCAGACGGTGGCCTGCGCGCAATTCGCCGGCAACGGGGCGCTGTGGTCGCTATTCAACGAGTTTTGGTACTATCTCCTGTTCCCGCCGCTAGCCCTGGCGCTGCTGTCGCGCTTGGCGTGGTGGCGGCGGGCGTTACTTGGCGGCGTGGCGCTGGCGGGCCTGGCTGGGCTGACGGCGGTGCAGTTCACCGGATCTCCGGTCGGGCCCTACATGCTGGTTTGGGGGGTGGGCGTGGTGGCCGCCGCACTGCCCCGTCCGCTGGTCCGGCAGCCCTGGCTCGCGGGGGCTCTGTTCGTGGCGGGGT
>CAXSEK010000332.1:0-4169 GCA_964235625.1 uncultured Acetobacteraceae bacterium | reverse complement strand
CGCCGCCGCCGTGGCGGATGCCGTGCGGCGGCATGGCGCGGACCGGGTCGCCGTCGTGCTCGGCACCAGCACCTCCGGCGTGCTGTCCTGCGAGGACGCCTATGCCGCGCGCGGGCCGGACGGAGCGCTGCCAGCTTCGTTCGACTATGCCCACACGCACGACATGTTCTCCGCCGCCCGCTACGTGCGCGCCGCCCTCGGGCTGCGCGGCCCGGCCCTGGTGGTCTCCACCGCCTGCGCCTCAGCGGCCAAGACGCTGATCGACGCCGGGCACCTGATCCGCACGGGGCTGTGCGACGCCGCCGTGGTGGGTGGAGTGGACACGCTGTGCCGGCTGACCCTGCGCGGCTTTGCGTCGCTGGAGCTGATCTCGCCCGACCCGTGTCGCCCCTGCGACGCGGACCGCACGGGCATCTCGATCGGCGAGGCCGCTGGCTTCGCGCTGCTGGAACCTGGCGACGGGCCGTTGCACCTGCTCGGCGCCGGCGCGACTAGCGACGGCTACCACATGTCCTCCCCCCACCCGCAGGGCGCCGGCGCGATCGGGGCGATGCAGGCGGCGCTGCGGTCGGCGGGGCTCGCACCCGCGGACGTGGACTGGGTCAACCTGCACGGCACCGCGACCCGGGCGAACGACGCGATGGAGGACGCCGCCGTCACGGCCGTGTTCGGGCCGGGGATGGCGTGCTCCTCCATTAAGGGCTGGTCCGGCCACACACTGGGGGCCTGCGGCATCCTGGGCGCGGTGATCGCCGGGCTGGCCATGGAGTACGGCTTCCTGCCCGGCTGCCTCGGCCTGCGCACGCCCGACCCGGCATTTCGCAGCCGCGTGCTGGCGCGCACGGAGCATCAGCGGGTGCGGCGGGTCGCGATCAACGCGTTCGGCTTCGGCGGCATCAACTGCACGCTGCTGCTGGGCGCCCCATCGTGATCCCGGTCGGCGTCGCGGGCGTGGGCCTGCTGGGGCCCGGGCTGCCGGGCTGGGCGGCGAGCCGGGCGGTGCTCTCCGGCGCAGTGCCCTGGCAACCGGGCGAGGTGGTGCTGCCGCCGCCTGCCATCCTCTCCGCCACCGAACGGCGCCGGGCGGGGCCGGTGGCGCGGCTGGCTTTGGCCGTAGCCAGCGAGGCGGCGGCGGCGAGCGGCCTACCCCCGGCGAGCCTGCGGTCGGTGTTTGGCAGCGGCAACGGCGACAGCGTCACGGTGGGCGCGATCCTGGACGGGCTCACCCGGCCGGACGGCTTCGTCTCACCGACGCAGTTCCACAACTCGGTGCATAACGCGGCGGCGGGATATTGGTCGATCGGCACCGGCTCCACCCGCCCGGCCACCTGCCTGGGCGGCCATGACTGGACGTTCGGGGCGGCGCTGATGAAGGCGGTGGCCGAGTGCGCGGCGGAGCGCGAGCCGGTGCTGCTCTGCGTGTACGACGTGCCGATGCCGGCCCCGCTGGATGCCAGCCGGCCGACGGAGGGTGTGTTCGGGGCGGCGTTGGTGCTGGTGCCGGAGGGGCGCGGGCCGACTGTATCGGTGGCGTGGGCTGGTCACGACGGCGAAAGAAAGCCGCCCTTGAGCCTCGGCCTGCACGCGTTGGCGGCCGGCAACCCGGCGGCGCGGGCGCTTCGGCTGCTGGAAATCCTCGCCCGTGGGGGCGGAGGCCGGTTTGCCCTCCCGCTGCTGGACGGCACCCTGCTCGTGACGGTGGCGCCGTGATCGCCCGGCTGATCCCGCATGCCGGGTCCATGTGCCTGCTGGCCAGCGTCGCCACCTGGTCGGAGGACGCGATCGTCTGCCTCGCCACCTCCCATCTCGACCCGGACAACCCCCTGCGCAGCCACGACCGGCTACCCGGCGTGTGCGGCATCGAATACGCACTCCAAGCCGCCGCCGTGCACGGCGCCTTGCGCGGCGGCGGACCGCAGCCGCCCGGCTATCTTGCGGGCCTGCGAATGGCCCAGCTCACCACCGCCCGCCTGGATGACCCGGCGCTCGGCACCCTCACCGCCCATGCGCGCCGGGAGCACGGGGACGCCAACGGCCTGCTCTACGCGATCCGGCTGGAAGCGGCTGACGGGCGGGTGTTACTGGACGGCCGCGCCACGATCATCCTGCAGCGCGCATGAGGCGAGCGTTGGTCACCGGCGGGGCCTCACCCCTCGGCGAGGCGATCTGCCGCCAGTTGGCCGCCGACGGGCTGCACGTGATCGTCCACGCCCATGCCAACCGTGCCCGGGCCGAGGCGCTGGCCGCGGAGCTGCACGGCGAGGCCGTCGCGTGTGACATCACCGACGTCGCCGCGACCGCTGCGGCGCTGGCGCCCGTGCTCGCCGCCGGACCGGTCCAGGTGCTGGTGCACAACGCCGGGTCGCACCAGGACGTGCCGCTGGCGGGCATGACGGAGGCGCAGTGGCGCGGCGTGCTGGACGTTTCGCTGACCGGGTTCTTCGCGGCGCTGCGGCCCACGATCCTGCCGATGATGGGCACGCGCTGGGGCCGCGTGGTGGCGGTATCCTCCGTGTCCGCGCTGCTGGGCAACCGGGGCCAGGTGAACTACGCGGCGGCCAAGGCCGGGCTGGTGGGCGCCGTCCGCTCGCTGTCCCGCGAGGTCGCCAGCCGCGGCATCACCGCCAACGCCGTGGCGCCCGGCGTGATTGCCTCGCCAGCGGTGGCCGCGTCCCTGGACAGTCAGCGGATCGAGGCCATCGTTCCCATGCGACGTGCCGGCCGGCCAGAGGAAGTGGCCGATCTGGTGGGCTTCCTTTGCTCGGACCGGGCAAGCTACATTACTGGTCAGGTGATCTCCATCAACGGCGGGATAGTCTGAATGGCGACAGAGTGCGACATCCTCATCGTCGGCGGCGGCCCCGCGGGCAGCACGGCGGCGGCCCTGCTGGCCGAACGCGGCTGTGACGTCGTGCTGCTGGAGCAGGCGGAGCACCCGCGGTTCCACATCGGCGAATCCCTGCTGCCGGCGAACATGCCGCTGCTGCGCCGCCTGGGTGTCGCGGACGCGGTCGCCGCGGTCGGCACATTCAAGCCCGGCGCCGAGTTCGTGGATGACGAGACCGGCCACCGCAGTGCCTTTCCGTTCAACCTGTCGCTGAACCAAGCCAACACCTCCGCCTACCAGGTGCTCCGCGCGCCGTTCGACGAAATCCTGTTCCGCACCGCCGCCGCGCGCGGCGCCCGCACCGCCGAGCGCACCCGCGTGGTGGACGTGCAGCCCGCCCGGGACGGCGAACGCGGCCGCGTGATGGCGGAGCGGGACGGTAGCACCGAGGAGTACGCTCCCCGCTTCATCCTGGACGCGACCGGGCGCGATACGCTGATGGCCGGCAAGCTCGGGCTGAAGCGGTCCAACAAGCACAACTCGACGGCCGCGGTGTATGCGCATTGGCGCGGCGTGCGGATGCAGCTGAACGAGGAGCCCGGCTTCATCACCGTGCACCTGGCCGCCGACGGCTGGTTCTGGATGATCCCCCTGCCCGGCGACATCATGAGCATCGGCTTCGTCGGCAACGCGGACGTGTTCAAGAACCGCCGGGGTAGCGCGCACGAGCTGTACTTGGACCGCCTCCGCCGCTCCCCCACCGTGGCCGCGCGCATGGCGAATGCGGAGCGGGTCGGCGATATCAGCTCGACCGGCAACTACTCCTATCGGGCGACGACCGCGCATGGCGAAGGCTGGATGGCGATCGGCGACGCCTTCGCCTTCCTGGACCCGGTGTTCTCCTCCGGCGTGCTGCTGGCGATGACGGCGGCGGAGCTGGGGGCGGACGTGGCCCAGGCGTCGCTTGCCAACCCGGCTGCCGGGCGCGCGATGGCACGGCGGGCGGAGCGGCAACTCTGCCAGGCGATGGATAGCCTGGGCTGGCTGGTCTACCGCATCAACACGCCCGTGCTGCGCTCGATGTTCATGATGCCCTCAAACAAGTTCCGCATGCGCGATGGACTGGTGGCGATGCTGGCCGGCAACCTGCGCATCGGTTGGCAGCTCCGCGGCCCAGTGCTCGCGTTCAAGGCCGCTTACTACATGCTGACCGCCCTGCACCGGATAGGCTGGCGCCCCGAGTTGGAGCCCGCACCGGCAATGGTCGCGGCAGAGTAAGGAACTTTCGTAGGGTGTGTGTGGACGGCCCTTTTGGTGCAAGGGTTATGGTGGAAGAAATCTG
>CAXSEK010000331.1:0-4172 GCA_964235625.1 uncultured Acetobacteraceae bacterium | reverse complement strand
ATGCCCCACCAACCGGCTACTCAGATCCACCACCCCGGAACCCGACAAGAGCCTCCCGAGTTCGAGCGGCAGATGTCGCTGGCCGAGGAGATCATGCACGAGGACCGGGAGGTTCTGCGGGCGCTGGCGAAGTGACCGCATGGCGCTGGATCGGCGCGCAGGTGGTCCATGCGATCCATGATCGCCAGCTGGCCCATCACGGCGGCTTGGCCTGCATTCGCGATCCTGGTGCCGTGGAGTCCGCTCTGGCAAGGCCGCAGAACCTGGCAGCCTATGGCGAGCCGGATGCCTGTGACCTTGCGGCCGCCTATGCCTTCGGCCTCGCCCGCAACCACAGGTTCTCCGACGGCAACAAGCGGGCCGCCTGGGTGACGGCGCGGTTGTTTCTTGCCGACAACGGCTGCAGTTTGCGCTTCAATCCTGGAGACGCAATCAGGACCGTGGAGGCGGTTGCGAGTGGGACATTGGCGGAGGACATGCTCGCGGCCTGGTTCCGGGGACGCTTGCAAGATGCGTCCTGAGCCGGGCCGGCTGTGCCCACAACCGAATTGGGACAGCCGCACCGCAGGACGGCGCGTCGAGAACCTGTGGCTGTGAGCACCCCGCCCGGCCACCCCCTCGGCAAGCTGATCGGCTGGACCGCCCGCGGCGAGTGGCGGGCCCGGCTCGACGGCGTTATCGCCGAGCACTTCGAGCCGGCCATGCAGGCGCTCGGCCTCGACTTTGAGGAGATCGACGATACGCTCGGCGGCGGCTGGCCGGGAACGCTCTGGGGCTGCGCCTTCGAGGATTTCCTGACCCGGCGTTTCGGGTCAGAAGGCGTGAATGCAGTCGAGGCCTACCTCGACGACCGTGGCCGCAAGGAGCATGCCGCGACCCGCGCCTACATGACGGGCCTGCAGGGCTCGGTGATGAGCCTGCACGAGGTGAGCGACGTCGTGCCCGGTCAGTCCTTCCGCGCCCGCGACCTGGTCCGCGGCGGCGAGCCGGTGCTCGTCACCGAGCGGAGCGCGACGCAGACCCTGAAGCCGTGGGACAGGATCGCGGCCCGAATCGTGGCCAACGGCGAGCGGCAGGTCATCGCGGGCGGCGTGCTCGCCTTCACGCTGGAGGGCACGGAACGGCTGTTCGCCCTCCTGCACGAGCGCAGCATCGCCCGGCCATCCGGCGGCCGTGCCCGCAAGGTCGGCGGCGCCCGCAGCGGCTGGACCGGTTCCGACGCGGACCTGCGCGCGGCGTCACCGCTGTTCACCACCGCCTGGCTGCTGGAGACCCTGGACCGGACGCCGCTGCAGATTCTCAACAGTGACGGCGACGAAGTCGGCTTCCACACCCTGCGTTTCCCGCTCACCCCCGGGGCGACGCCGCGCCGCGTCGTGATACGCCTCGGGAAGCTCGCCGTTCTCCGCCGGGAGACGGCAACGTTCTGGAACTGGTGCGGACCGCCCTCGGCCAGGCGGCCGGCGGCCTCGGGGGAGAAGGCGATCGTCTGGAACGTCACCCTCGACGACGGCAGCGTCGTGCTGGGCAACGTCGAGCTGCTGGACGCCGCGGTCGTGCTCAGCGTCAGCTCCGCCGTGCGCGCCGAACGCGGGCGCGTCATGCTGGCTGACGCCCTTGCTGGGCTGGTCGCGGCACCGCTGACCGAGATCCAGACCGTCGAGCAGATGCGGGAGGCCGCCCCGCCCGCCAGCCCGGACACGGCCGGGCCGGGTCTTTCGCCCGAGGCGCAGGCGGAACTAATCCACGACGTGCTGGATCGCCAGTACCGGTCCATGCTCGACGAGCCCATACCGATGCTGGGCAACCGCACGCCGCGCGCGGCCGCCCGCAGCGCCCGCGGCCGGCAGGACCTCGCGATCTGGCTGAAGCACCTGGAGAACCACTCCAGCCACTCCCCCGACCCGGACAACCCGATGGCGACCTACGACTTCACTTGGCTCTGGCGCGAGCTGAAGGTCGAGCAGCTCCGCAGCTGAGGCGCCGCAAGGCGCGGCCGCTGGGCAGGAGGGCGCCATCGCCTGGGTTAGCAAACTCGACAAACAGTAGACCCTGAACCAGCCTTTCGAACGGTGTGTCGCCCCCACCGACATCGAGCATGGCGTCGTGGCGAGCCGGCATCTGATCCTCGAGCCGCTGCTCCAGCCGGATTTCGCCATTCCCGGACACGGCGGACGATGGGACCGGCACGTCGTCGTGGATCATTCCCGGGCTGTGGAACGTGTTGTTGACGCCGGCAGTCCAGATCCGCAACTGCCCGTCAGCCTCTCTGACCTTCTGGATGATCGTGTTGACAACGGTGATTTTGCCGACACTCTGACGGCCGACCACGACCATCAGGATAGACTGGCGCTGTTCGGGCACGATGCTCGTATCGGGTATGATTTTCCTTGCTTCCAGCCAGGTCTTGTGACGCGGTCCATGTGCTGCATCGTGCGATAGGTCGTCAGAACCCCCCGCAGGATTTCGAGAGCGGCGTTTGGAAACCTGGAAAGCCTGGCGATCTCCGGAGCTGTGATTAGACGAGGATCCCGAGCGCGGCGCCGCCCTGCTGGTGGTGATTGCCACGATCGCTTGCGGCTACATCGGCTCCAGCCTTCGGTTTAAATAAGACACCGGCCTGTTCTCTCTTATAAAGGCATCGAAACATTGCTCAACCCGCCTGCCGCTGGCCTGAAACCTCTTCGACCTGCTGTAATCGTTGTGTTGTTTTCGTTCCTGCCTGGCATGCGCTGCGTTGCGTGCCTCTGCAGTTTTTCCGTCCGCTAAACCACATAGTCGGTCCGCTCGGGCATAGCTGCGAGGCCTCGCCGATACGGCAGTCGGCAAGGCCGCGTACAGTGCAGCACTCACCGCTGCATCCATCTACGGACCGCGGTCGACAGAAACGTCGCGTCTAGTGGGTTGGCGCTCGGATTGCCGGCGCGGTGGCCCCAGATGCTGGGGATGGGGCACAACTCGGCGTCTGACAGGTGTCGGCACTCCGCCTCGTTGTCGGCAACACGAAAGTAAAGATCGGTCTCGCCCGGCATCAGCAGGACGCGCGCGCGGATGGCGCCCAGGGCACGTGCCAAGTCGCCGCCGTACAGGGCGTTGTCGGCGATGTCGGCGTGCTGCCAGGCAAGCGCCTGCGCGTATAGGTTGGCGGCCCGGCGCTGCGCGAACCGCTCGGCCCAGTCGGTGCGCAGGAAGGTCTCGAGATCGGGTGCGCCCAAGGCGGTGCGATGCAGGTCGGCGCGGTAGAAATCCTGGCTTAGCCCCCAGCCGGCGTAGATGTGGCCGAACGCCTCAAGCGCAGCCCGCGGCTCGGAAGAGAACCGGCCGCCGCCGAGATGCTCCGGGGCTGCTTCCAGCGTGCGCAGAAGGCCCGAGAGGAACACCTTGTTGTGGGTCGCCGTGCGTGCGCTGCCGCACACAATGATGGCGCGCTCCACCATCGCAGGGTAGAGCGCTGCCCAGTGGTAGGCCTGCAGGCCGCCCATCGAGAACCCATAGACCGCCGCGAGCTGCTCCGCGCCGAACAGCTCCGTGACCAGTCGATGCTGCGCGCGCACATTGTCGGCGATCGTCACCAGGGCTGGATAGTCCTGCGTATCGGCGGCGCCGGACGACACCTCGTTCGAGAACATGTCCACGGCGAGGACGCACCATCGCGTCGGGTCGAGGATCCCGTCGGGCCGCACCAGCCAAGCCATGTCGGCGTGCCGCGCGGTGTAGCTGCTGGGGTAGAGTATCAGGTTGCTTCGCGCCGCATTCAGGGTGCCGTGCCTTTCCCAGCCGATGAAGGCATCGCGAATCACGCCGCCCTTCTCCGCCGCGAAATCGCCGAGCGCGAACAAGCCGCTTTCCGTGGTCCAGTCCATTACAGGTGCCTTCCTAGTCCTGCCTGATGATCGAGACGTGAGCGGCGACGATTCGCCAGCCGACGCCCGGCAGACGCACCCAGGTCTGGCTCTGCCGCCCGATCCCGTCCTGACCGCGCGGCACATAGTCCAGGTTCACCGTGGCGAAATCCATGCCAAGCGTAAGGATTTCCAGGCGCAGGCGCGCCTGCTTGGAGCCGCCTGGTATAGGCACGGCGGCTAGGCGGGAGGCATGGATTGCCGCGAAGCCGTGACCGTTATCACGCGGGCCATAGCGAACGGTGTACGGGCTGTCCCAAAAACTGGCGT